>JACDED010000194.1 GCA_013816615.1 Bacteroidota bacterium | reverse complement strand
AGCAAGGAAAATGCTAATACTTATTTATACAATCTGGAAAAAAGATGCCATTTACGACCCAATGTTAAATGTGCGAAAAATAGTTTAAAATATATTTGCTTTTTATCACAGTACCTAACGCGCGATACGGAAACTTGCGCCAGGGATGTGAAAGGTTTAGTTCGGGCGAGGTTTTTCTCGCCCAACCGTAGCGAAGCGGAGCCTGTAGCAGCCCGTTAAGGCGCCCAAATGAAAAACAATTTCTGTTTTTTTTAAAGGGGAATCTTAAATTTATTGTAATTTTTTTATTAGATCTTATTTATTGCAATCCAAAAATTCTTTAACCAGCTCTTCGGCCTTGGCACAAGCTTCTGACAAATGCTCATTCAATATAAAAACATCAAATAATTCTGCCGTTTTTAATTCCTTCTCTGCTTTTTCTACACGACGGGCTATGCTCTCTTTACTATCTGTACTTCTTGAATGTAAACGCTCTTCTAAGATCTTTATACTTGGAGGCATAACAAAAATGCCTAACGAGTCGCCTTTAAACTGGTTCTTTAAATTTAATCCTCCCTCCACATCAATATCAAAAATAACGGCTTTGCCTTTTGCCCAAATTTTTTCTACTTCTGATTTTAAAGTACCGTAATGTATACCTGCATATACCTCTTCCCACTCTAAAAACTCGTTATTTGCCACTTTTGTTTTAAATTCTTCTACTGTAAGATAATGATAATCCTTTCCGTTTTCTTCAACACCACGTTTAGGGCGACTTGTAGCAGAAATTGAAAACTCTATCTGGTCGGGAAAAGTTTTTAAAATGTGCCTCACCAGGGTGGTTTTACCTGAGCCGGATGGGGCTGAAAATATGATCATTTTGCCATTAAGCATCCACAAATATAAAACAAATCAACCGATTTCATAAAATAGTTAAAATACCATAAAACATCCTGCTATCCATAACTGTTACCATTAATAAAATAAAGCAATATAAAACCCTAAAAATCTTGTAATTTTGCTGCACATTATCATGAAAAAACTTTTATTTATAAGCTTCATCTTTCTAAATTTTTTAATAAAAGCTCAGGGGCCTCCGGCAGGTGGAGGCGCCAATAAAGATATGATGAAGGCCATGAAAGATATTAAAGGCCGCGTGTATGGAAAGATCATTGATTCTAAAACCAAAAAACCTGTAGAATTTGCTTCGGTAGTTGTATTGTGGTATAATAAAGATAGTTTATTGGGTGGCGCTTTAACGCAGGAAAATGGTGATTTTGCAATTGAAGGTCTGCCTGCCATGGGTGGTTTCAGATTCCGCGCTACACAAATTGGTTATAAAACATATGAAACCAAGATATACATTCAACTACCAAATAAATTGGAACAGGATCTTGGAGATATAAAATTTGAAGTAGACGAAAAATTATTAAAAGAAGTTGAAGTAACCGCTGAAAAAAATACAGTAGTTATGTCTATAGACAAACGTACTTATAATGTTGACAAAGATATTTCAGTAAGAGGCGGCACAGCGGCAGACGTTATGAAAAATGTTCCGGGTGTAACCATGGATGCTGATGGAAATGCCCAATTAAGAAATCAAAGCCCAACAATATTTGTAGATGGCAGGCCTACAAATATGACCCTTGCTCAAATTCCGGCCGACCAGATTGAACGTGTAGAAGTTATTACTAACCCTTCCGTTAAATACGATGCGAACACAACCGGTGGCATCTTGAATATCATCATGAAGAAAAATCTGAAGCCGGGTTATAACGGTATGGTAATGGCAAACGCCGGCACCAGCGATAGGTACGGTGGCATGCTCATGTTAAATATAAAACAAGGTCGTTGGAACATGACATCCATGTATTCATTTAACCAGGCCATTAATAATACGTTGGGTTATACAAAACGTACACAATTGGATAGTTCAGGAAACCCTGCAGGTTATTTTAACCAGGATAATAACACACGCTTTAAAAATCAATTTCATTTTGGAAGATTAGGAATAGATTATAATATTACCAATCGTAATACCATTACTTTAAACGGAATGATCGTTGCCGGAGCCTTTGACACCGACGACAGACAGGTATACGAAGTATTGGATAAAAATTCTAAACGGGTTTTATATGGCGGACGTTTAAATGAACAAAACGCTGCTTTTCAAAATTACAATGCACAAATTATTTATAAAAAAACGTATCCAAAAGCCGGTAAAGAATTAACAATGGATGGTAGCTTTAATCATACAGACTCCCATAACGGTTACCTGTTTACCACAGATACACATTTTGATCCGGATACAATTTCATTTCCCAGGGAGTATCAAAAAAATGTTGGAAAGAGTAATGCCAATCAATACACCTTTCAAATGGATTATGTAAACCCGCTAAGCGAAACAAAAAAATTTGAGGCCGGTGTAAAATTCTTTTATAAAAACTCTTTGAGCGAGAACGTTACTTCTAATGCTACTTCTGTTGATGATCTTTACACCCGCGATAGCATTATGAGTAACCGCTATGTAATAGATGACATGGTAAACGCAGCTTATGTAAATTATAACAGCAAAACTATCTGGGATGTTTCTTACCAGGCCGGTTTGCGTTTTGAGCATTCGTATTATAAAGGAAATATTACCGATAAAAAACAAAGCTTCTCCTACAATTATCCTTCAACACCCGATGATATTTTAAAATCGTTATTCCCGGGAATTTATTTCTCAAAAAAATTAAAAAAGAGCCAGGAAGTACAATTAAATTTTAGCAGGAAGATCAGTCGCCCGAATTTCTTTCAGCTCATGCCATTTGTTATGTTTGCAGATAAACAAAATTACAGGATCGGTAACCCACAATTAAAGCCAGAGTTTAAAAACATTGCAGAAATAAACTACAATAAAATATTAGGCAAAGGCAGTTATTTAGGTTCAGGATATTTCCGTTACGAAGAACAACCCATTACCGATGTGGCTTATCCCTCGCAATTTGACCCTACAGTTTTGGTTAACACAACCGTTAATGGAAAGAACAGTGTGCGTTACGGTATGGAGCATACTATAAAATACACCTTCTTTAAAAACTTAGATGCTACTTTAAACGGAAACATTTTTTACATCTACATTAACGGAACTGTTGTGCAGGGCCAGCCCGACGTAAAAGCAGAAGGTTATGCATTCAACACAAAAGCAACTTTATCGTACCGTTTTCCAAAACAATTAACCCTGCAAGTAAATGGTAATTACGAATCGCCGCGTATTTTATTATTGGGCGCAAGTAATCCTGTTTATTCGATGGATGTTTCTTTAAATAAAATGATCGGCACAAAATGGATCTTAAATGCAACATTGAGCGATGCTTTTAATACACGTAGAATGGGTGCACATTATGAAACGCCTTATTATATACAAGATCTTTCAAGAAGAAGAGAAAGCCGTTTTGTGAAATTCACCGTTACCTATCTATTCGGAAAAATGGATGCCTCTATCTTTAAACGCGGTAAACAATTAAAAGGCCTTGGCGATCAAAATCAAGGTAACCAGGATGGTTTAGACTTTGGAAAATAATTATGACACACCAAATAAACATTGAAGGAATAAAATTATATGCTTACCACGGTTGCTTGGAAGAAGAAGCAAGAATTGGCGCCAATTACATTGTGGATGTTTACATGACCACCGATTTTACAGAAGCCGCTCTAACAGATGATCTTACCAAAACATTAGATTACTGTACCGTTTACGATATAAGCAAAGCCGAAATGGCAATAAGAAGTAAATTAATAGAACAGGTTTGCGACAGGATCTACAAAAGAATTCGTTCAGAATTTAAAACACTTAAAACCCTTGAGGTAAAAGTTACCAAGCTGCTGCCGCCTATGAATGGTGATGTTGCGAGCACAAGCGTAGTCATTAAAGATTAGAAGAATATAAAACCTTCCACTACCCTAGACCTTTCTAACTTTCTAAACCTTTAAACTTTCTAACTCTGATATAAATCGTATCTTTAAGCTGTGAGACCAAAAGCATATACGCCCGAAGAAATTAAAACTGAATTTCAAAATTTGAAAGACTGGACCTTGAACGAGAAATCCATTTCAAAAGAAATGACGTTTAAGAATTTTGTACAGGCTTTCGGCTTTATGACACAAGTAGCATTGGAGGCTGAAAAGCTGGATCATCACCCGGATTGGAAGAACGGATATAATAAAGTATCCATCACATTAAGTACACATGATGCCGGTGGCCTAACAGAATTGGATTTTAAACTGGCAAAAAAAATAGATAAAATTTTAGAGAATGGATTTTGATAACACAGGAGATACCGAACTTTCCGAATTAGGAGAATTTGGTTTAATTAAACATTTAACACAGCATATTGAATTAAACCAGGATTCAACTATTAAAGGAGTTGGCGATGATGCCGCCGTAATTAATAATGGCAAACTGGAAACCGTTATAACCACCGATATGCTGGTGGAAGGCGTTCATTTTGATCTTACGTATGTTCCGCTAAAACATTTAGGCTATAAAAGCGTAGTAGTTAATTTAAGTGATATTTACGCTATGAACGCCGAGCCAAGGCAAATAGTGGTTTCCATCGCTATCTCTAACCGTTTTAAATTAGGAGCATTGGAAGAATTATATGCAGGTATGTTAATGGCCTGCAAAAAATATAATGTTGATCTTGTTGGCGGCGACACTACATCGAGCTTAACCGGTATGGTCATTAATATTACCGCTATTGGTGCTGCTAAAAAAGAGGAATTGGTTTACCGTAATGGCGCGCAGGAAGGAAACTTATTATGTGTTACCGGCGATCTTGGTGGTGCTTATATGGGCTTGCAAATTCTTGAAAGAGAAAAAGCGGTTTATAATGAAAACCCAAAACTACAACCCGATCTTGAAGGCAAAGATTATATTTTAGAGCGCCAACTTAAACCCGAAGCAAGAAAAGATATTTTTGAATTATTTAAAAAATTAAAACTACAGCCTACTTCTATGATAGATGTAAGCGATGGTTTATCGTCAGAGATCTTACACCTTTGCACGCAATCAAATGTAGGTGTTGAATTATATGAAGATAAAATTCCTATTGATCCTTTAACTTACGATACAGCGATGGAATTTAATCTTGACCCTACCCTTTGTGTTTTAAGTGGCGGCGAAGATTATGAATTATTATTTACGATCGATCTTGCTGATTATGATAAAGTAAAAAATTTACCCGATTTTACAATTATTGGCCACATTACCAACGAAGCAAAAGGAAGGCTGATGGTGGCCAGAGCAGGATCAGTGCATGAACTGAAAGCACAGGGCTGGAATGCCTTGCTGAAGAAATAGGATTTTCTTATAACTCTTAACTACGGTTAAACTCTTTGCAAAAACGCAGTGATGCCAAGGGTAACTATTCTTTAAACTATAACTGTGCTTTAGCTAAATAGTATGATGATACACTATATCTATAGGATATCCTAAGCTTTGCATAACCTGTGCATAGGCTCTACATAACTCAAACGGTGCCTGAATAAAGAATTAACCCAGGCTTGCCCGCTTTTTTAGTGCGTGTGGAATAATACCAAATTCAGTTATTAAGTAGTCCAAATTAAATTGTTAAAAACATACCTAAATCCGCATATAGACATGACCTTTTCGCTCGATATATTTTTAATTTCATCTGAAATAAAATCGCTTATTTG
>JACDED010000079.1 GCA_013816615.1 Bacteroidota bacterium | reverse complement strand
CCAATCCTGTAACTGTAACACCCAGTTTTACTTTGTGCCAGGGTGCAAATTTAAATTTAACAGCAAGTGCAACAGGCGCAGTTTCATATTCGTGGAATGGTCCGGGAGCATATACATCATCTTCACAAAACCCAACCATCAATTCTATCTTACCTGCATCTTCAGGTAATTATACGGCTACTGCTTCTTTTACCAATGCAGCATTAACCTGTACTACTTCTGCAGTTTCAAACGTTTCGGTGGTTGCCACTTCCCCGGTTACTTTAGCCATTCCTACGAATACATGTCAAAACGCAAATATAAATCTGAGCATGGCTGCAACAGGTGCTACCGGGTTTAACTGGGCAGGGCCAAATGGTTTTACTTCCACCAATGCTTCAACAAACATTGTAAATGTGCAACCTGTAGCTTCGGGTATTTATACTGCAACAGCCACATTCTCTATTGGTTCGGTTACCTGCCCAACCTCAAACACAGCATCCATGAGTGTTGTGGCAACAAATCCTGTTACTGTAACACCAACCTTTACTGCGTGCCAGGGCTCTAACGTCAACTTAATTTCAAATGCAAGTACAACATCCTATTTATGGAATGGTCCGGGTGGCTTTACTTCAGCTGCCCAAAATACATTAGTGGCTGGTATACTTCCTTCTGGAGCTGGTAATTACACAGCAACAGCTTATTTTACCGATGGTGTTTTAACCTGCACAACGGCTGCGGTTTCTAACGTATCAGTAGTTGCCACACCAACAACGGCCATTACTTATCCTGCAAATATCTGCCAAAATGCTACCGCTAATTTTACAGCATCTGCTCCGGGAGCAATCTCTTATACATGGACCGGGCCAAACAGTTTTTCTTCAACAGGTGCAACAGCATCTATACCCAGTATCCAGACTAACGGTACGGGCATTTACACAACTACAACTCTGTTCTCAATAGGCACAGTAAGCTGTCCAACAAGCACCACAAATTCTTTAACTGTAGTTGGAACAAATACAGTCGCTGTTTCTCCCAATTTTACTATTTGCGCAGGTGGTAATCAAACTTTAACTGCAAATGCTGCCAGTGCAATTTCTTATTCCTGGAATGGGCAGGGAGGTTATACATCAGGCGTACAAAACCCAACAATAACGGGCATTCCTACGTCTGGCACAGGGGTTTATACAGCAACAGCTTTTTTTACCATTAATAGCTTCACCTGTACTACATCTGCAACTCTTAATGGCTCTGTAGTTGCCATTCCCCCATTAACTGTTACTCCGACAAGCAGTATTATTTGTGCTACAGACAACACTACAATTACTGCCAGCGGATCTCTTAACTATACATGGACGCCGGCAGCAACTTTAAATACGGGAAATGGACCTATTGTAATTGCAAATCCAATGACTACAACGGTTTACAGTATTACGGGGCAGGATGCTAGTGGTTGTTTCAAATATAATACTATATCCATAGCGGTAAATCCCCAACCCACATTATCACCTACAAGCAATACCATGTGTTTTGGAACAAGTGCTTCTTTAACAGTTAATGGTGCAACGGCTTACACATGGACACCAGCAGGAACGCTTAGCAGCGCAAATGGATCAACCGTAACGGCAACACCGCCAACAAGCACAATATATACAATTACCGGAGCAAGTAATAAAGGTTGTTTAAATACAACTACAGCCAGTGTATTGGTAAATCCATTACCGGTATTATCAACCAGTGATCATACGATCTGTTATGGCAACTCGACAAACGTTAGTGTATCCGGCGCAAATAATTATACATGGACACCTGCTACTGCTTTAAGTGCAACTAATTCACCAAATGTTATTGCTAATCCTTTGCAAACCATTACTTATACCGTTATTGGTATAGATGGAAACGGATGCAGCCAATCAACTATTTCGACTGTTATTGTAAACCCACTTCCTATCATCAGTATTACCTCGCCAAGCACAATTTGTAAAGGCCAAAGTGCATTAATGACTGCAAATGGAGCTACAAGCTATACATGGAACAGTACTAACTTTACATCTTCACAATCGGTTAGTCCAATTGTATCAACAACTTATAGCGTAGTTGGCAAGGATGTAAATGGATGTATTAATACGGGAACTGTATTTTTAAATGTAATGGTACAACCAACTTTAAATATTGCAGGAACACCAACAGTGTGTTTAGGGAATATGTTAACACTTACAGCATCAGGAGGGCTTGATTATAGCTGGGATACAGGAGATAGCACAAATGTTATTATGATCGAGCCACAAACAAACACTATTTATACAGTAAGTTCTGGTATAGCGCCTTGTAATTCTTCAACAATTTTTGCAGTTACAGTTTACACACCACAACCTCTAACACCTTATGCAGACCCACCAATTATTGTATACGGCGCATCAAGCGTAATTCATGCAAATGCCCCGGCAGGGAATCCTTTCAGCTGGTCGTTTTCTCCGGATATAAGTTGTAATACCTGCGAAACAAACACGGTTACGCCGTCTGCAACAACTATCTATACGGTTACTACTACAGATAATAATGGTTGTGTTGTTACAAGTACAGTGTTAGTTCAGGTAGATATAATTTGTGGAGATGCATTTGTACCATCGGCGTTTAGTCCAAATGGCGATGGCTTTAATGACTTTTGGTGTGTGTATGGAAACTGTATTGAGTCTATGAACATTCAGCTTTATAATCGTTGGGGAGAAAAAGTTTTTGAAAGTGGAGATAAAAGTCAGTGCTGGGATGGAACCTATAAAGGTGTACTGCAAAATGATGCGGTTTTTATTTACCAGTTAACAACAACATTTGTAAACGGCGAAAAAATAGTTAAAAAAGGAAATGTAACATTGAAAAGATAATTGATAACGAAAAAAAAATATTTACTTCTTTTTATACTGTTGGCTAAAAACATAATTTGCCAGGATACTCACCTGACACAATATTTTATAGCACCTCAAACGATCAACCCTTCTGCGTTTGGTGTTATTAATTCTTTTGAGGCCGGGTTTCAGTATAAGTCTCAATGGAATGCTTTTACAAAGGGATTTACTACCTACTCGGCTTTTGTTAATAAGCAGATACCAAACAGAAGACAGGATAATAAAGGCTTTTTTTCAGTAGGGTTAAATTTCGGTTACGATAAATCGGGAGACAGCAAATTAACAAACGTAAGCGGAGGCTTGCCATTAAATTATTCTTTAAAATTAAATGATCACCAGTTTTTTACTTCCGGTGTATCTGTTGGCTTTGCTCAAAAAACACTATCTGATCCTAATCAAACGTGGGGTTCACAATATGATGGTTTTAATTACAATTCATCTTTACCAAATGAAAATAAAAGCCGGCAATCAATTATGGCACTAGATCTTGGTGCCGGAATAGCTTTGATAAATAAAAAGAACGGGAAAAGATTTGCAGTAAATACCGAGCCTTCAAATACGCTGGGTTTTTCGGTTGCACATATTAATAAACCTAAATATTCTTTTTATAAAAGCAGTAATGAACGCTTATTAATGCGTTTTAATTTATATGAATCCTTTAATTATTGTTTTAATGGTTCGCCCTATTCTATCTCGCCATCGCTTTTGTTGCAATATCAAGGTGGAGCTACCGAAGCTGTTTTAGGAGCTATGTTTCAGTATCGGTCAGGTAGCGATTCGTACCTTACCGGCTTAAAAAAAACAAAAGCTTTTGGCTTTGGTGCTTATTACAGGGCTAAGGATGCATTGGCAATAAGTGCATTTGTGGAAGTAAAGAAAACGATGTTTGGTCTTTCTTACGATATAAATACATCTAACTTACAAAAAACATCTAAAAGCAAAGGCGGACTTGAAATATTTATTAAAATAAAAAATGCCAGCCACCTTTATAAAGGTTTTGGTAAGTGGTAAAATTTTCTATTTAAAACCAGTACACTTCGTTCCATAAAAAGAGCTCAGACAAAACGCTCCATCCCTGGCGTAACTACAATCAACTCAATTACGTATAATTTTAGCGCCAGGGTTACGAAAGGTTTAGCTCTTTTGCTGCTAAGGCAAAAAGCCGGAGCGATAGCGAAGCCTGTAGAAACCCGTTAAGGCGCCCAAAACATTAGAAAATTAATTTAGCAGTTTGTGTTTTTTATAGAGTTAATCAGAATCTCCGTATATTCTATACAGGTGTAATATTAATTTATTTTACCGGGATCTTTTTTTTTGAAATAGGAATGATCTACATGTTTGAATTGTAATTTTACAATTTATTATTTGACAGTTGGTCTGGATCGATCATTGTGTCTGCAACAAGATCATTTTATAAATAAAAATATAAACTTTGAATGGATAGAACTTCATTTTGTTTTTATATTATCAAAAATTAAATAAAGATTTAACATTATTCTAAAATATAATTATGATAAATAATGTTTAAAGAACATTCCTTCAACCTTTAATATTTATATTTGACATCTTTAAAACTTAAAACAAAAAACAACATGCTACAAAAATTAAAAACTCTTACAGCAGCAGTAGTTATTACAGCTCTAACTGCAACAAGTGTCAACGCACAATTAAAAGTGCCTGCACCAAGCCCATTACAAACAGTTAAACAAGCATTTGCTTTATCTGATATTACTGTTGAATATTCTCGTCCAAGTGCAAAAGGCCGTGTAATTTATGGTGATGTTGTTCCTTTTGGAAAAATATGGCGCACAGGTGCTAACGGTGCCACTAAAATTACGTTTGGTGAAGATGTAAAAGTAGAAGGTAATGATGTAAAAGCAGGAACTTATGCATTATACACAATACCAAATAAAGATAGTTGGGAAATAATGTTATACAAAGACCTTACTTTAGGTGGAAATGTAGCAGATTATAAAAAAGAAAATGAACTTGTACGTTTTGTAGTTAAACCTACGCATATGGGTGATGATAAAGTGGAAACTTTTTCAATTGACTTTTCTAACTTAACCTCTACTACTACAAAAATTGAATTAGTGTGGGAAAAAACACGTGTTGCAATTAATGTAGTAGCAGATATTGACGCGAAGATGATGAAGAGTATTGATAATGCTTTAGCTGCAGATAGCCGTCCGTACTTTCAAGCGGCAAGTTATTATTATGAAACAAATAAAGATCTTGCAAAAGCTTTAGAGTGGGTTAATAAAGGAATTGAAAATAACCCAAAAGCGTTTTGGATGGTAATGTTAAAAGCAAAGATACAAGCTAAACAAAACGATAAAAAAGGTGCAGTTGCAAGTGCAGAACAAGTAATTACTTTAGCTACTGAAGCTAAAAATGATGATTACGTTGCACAGGCAAAAAAATTAATTGCTGAGAATAAGAAATAAATTCATACGCACTCTTCGACTCCGCTCAGAGTGACAAAAATAAAAAAAGCCTCGCTATTATAGTGAGGCTTTTTTATGCAATTTTATTTTTTGAATAATGAATCAAACTTTAATTCCCTATAAAAAGTCTCTTATTTTCGTCTTAAAAATATCTTCAATTGACAATTTTTTAAAGCTTTGTATTAACAATATACCCTCTTGCAAATCTAATTTCATTTGCGCTATAGTTTTAGAAGTTTTTTCATAAAACACCATTCCATCTGTATATGGTCCTTCAATGATACGCGTTCGAAATCCGGCATCAGGAGTAATTTTAATATTTGGATACCAGCCTACATCAACACTAAAATCCAAAACATCATGTATTATATAATCAATACAGGTAATATCCTCGGTTAAATGAAACCATTGTTCTTCAAGAGGTAGGTTCTCCTCCAAACTGATTTCTTTTAATGGTTTGCCATCAAAAATTTCTAACCCAAAATAATCCATTTACAATATTATTAAGTAACAATAGGTTTTCGTTTATTAAATATCAATTGTATTAAAAACGCAAACCCCATTACCAACACACAACCAATTACATTTAGCCATAAAAAAGCCGTTAGATCAGTTATCCATGCGTATATTATAAAGATCTCGGCAAGTATTGCGGCATAAAAAACAGCGGCCCCACCTACTTTCTTCATGTAAAAAGCCACTAAAAATATTCCTAAAATAGTGCCATAAAATAAAGAACCTAAAATATTTACTGCTTCAATTAAATTACCTAATCTACTTGCATAGAATGCAACAACTATACAAAAAAGTCCCCACAATAGCGTTATCCAACGCGAAGCCGAAAGATATTTTGCGTCACTTTCTTCTTTCTTAAAAATACGTTTGTAAAAATCAACTACAGTTGTTGAGGCCAATGAATTTAAGCCGCTGGCTGTTGATCCCATGGCTGCTAAAAATATTACAGCAATTAATATTCCAACAACGCCAACCGGTAATTGCTGCGTTACAAAACTTAAGAAAATATAATTAGTATCATTTGTATCTGCTTTTTTATCATTTTTCTTCATTAAAGCAGTTACTTCTTTTTTGATCTCCGTGTTTTTTTTATCTGCTGCTTGTACTTTTGTTCTCGCTGCATTTATTTCATCTTCATTCTTGCTGTGAATAGCATTTACAAGCTTTTCAACTTCTGCCTGTTTTTCTTTATTAACAGTATAATAATTACTTTCTAAGGCTGTAAATTCTTCTTTGTATTCACTATTCCTGATCTTTTCTATCTCCACTTTATTAAAAAATACGGGCGCCTGGTGAAACTGGTAAAATGTAAATACCATAACACCAATTAATAAAATAAAAAACTGCATGGGGATCTTCACCAAACCATTCATTATTAAACCTAAACGACTTTGGGTAACAGAGCTTCCTGTTAAATAACGCCCAACCTGCGATTGATCGGTTCCAAAATAAGAGAGTTGTAAGAAGAAGCCTCCAATGATCCCTGACCAAATGTTGTATTTGTTATTCAGATCAAAAGTTGTATCAATTGCATTTAGCTTGTTCATCTTTCCGGCAATGTGCAAAGCGTCAACAAGACCAACATTAGCCGGTAGTAAATGAATTACCATGTAGGCCGCTAAAAATAAACCGCCAAAAATAATACTCATTTGCAATACCTGCGTATACGATACAGCCTTTGTACCACCGTATACAGTATAAACAATAACTAAAAGGCCGTTAAAAATAATGGTGTAAAAAACATCCACATTTAAAATAGTAGACAAAATTATTGCCGGTGCATAAATGGTAATACCAGTTGAGAGGCCACGCTGTAAAAGAAATAAAGAGGCTGTTAACGTTCTTGTTTTATTATCAAAACGTTTTTCTAAAAATTCATAAGCAGTAAATACTTTTAATTTATTGAACATAGGAATGAATGTGATACACAATACAACCATTGCCAACGGTAAACCAAAATAGAATTGTACAAAACGCAAACCATCACTAAAACCTTGTCCCGGTGCAGAAAGGAATGTTATAGCACTGGCTTGCGTAGCCATAACCGAAAGCCCAACGTGATACCATGGTAATTTCCGGTCTGCCAATAAATATCCTTCAATATTTTTTGTACCACGACTTTTCCAGATACCATAAAAAATGATAAACAAAAGCGTTACGCTTAATACGATCCAATCTATTAAGCTCATTTAAAATATTGTGTAAAAAAATAAAGAAAAACAATTACAAATACTAATACACCAATTACAACCCCATAAACTACGGGCCATCTTTTTAATATTGGTTTATTTTCATTGCTCATGATGGAACACAGATTTTACAGATTAAACGGGTTTTCACAGATCTTTAATTATCGAAATTGATGTTAGTTAAATCTATATTTAAATTTTTACGATCGTTTGTAAATATTTTCCTCTTAAATTCTGCTTTTTTCCCGAAGTTAAGCAACAATCCAACTTCAATATCTGTAGCCGTAGATAATTTAAAAGCTGTAATTCATTTTTGTAAACTAATACTTCACCTGCTTTAAGCTCCAATATTACTGCATTTTCAACAATTATATCGGCGAAATAATCACCAACTAAATGAACCTTTATCATTTTTTGCGGCTCAACCTTTAAACCATTTTCTTTTAATTCATGAAGCATCGCATTTTGATAAACTCTTTCAAGAAATCCATAGCCTAGTTCATTATAAACTTCATAATAGGTTTTAATTATTATATCAGTAATTTCTTTATGCAATAACTTCTCCATTATTATTTTATCCGTTTTAAATCTGTAAAATCAATTTAATCCGTGTTCAATCACGTATGTTATTTATTTTGGGGAAGACTCAATAAATTTACAAATAATCTGTAAGCACCCGGAACACCCGCAGGTAATTCTCTAAAGAAAACCAAGCCTGTATACACAAAATTACCTTTGCCTGATTTGGCAATGATCAAACTTCCTTCACTGGCTTTCTCTCCCGGATCGGTAATAGAAAAAATAGTTTCGTATTGTTTATCAATTTCGGTGGCAAAATAAATACCCCGTTCCTGCATCCAGCCATCAAAATCTTTTGCAGTAATTACATTCGGGAAATTTAAAGCCGAATGTTTTTCATTGCTGAATTTCATCTCCGCTTTTTCATCCGTTACCCTGTCTCTTGAAATAGTAAACGGAAATGGGCCAATGTTTGCTTTTACAGGTCCAATGCGATTATTAGTGTTGTACTGAACAATTAAATTACCACCGTTTTTTACATAATCCATTAATTTATTGTAATGAATTTGCAATCGGTCGTTGGTATTATAAGCGCGTATACCTGTAACAATAGCATTGTATTTAGAAAGATTTTCGTTCAACAAAAGTTCATCCGTCAACATCGTCACATTATAACCAATTTGTTTTAAAGCCGCGGGCACATCATCACCTGCTCCGGCAATGTAGCCAATGTTAGTTCCTGTTTTTTTGAGATCTACATTTACCAATCCTGCTTCCGAATCACTTAAAATAAACTGGTATGGAATATGATCGTACTCAATTCGTTTAATACTTTTGTTATACGAATTATTGTTTGATATAACAGATGCTTCGAGCTTACCATTAGCAGCATCTTTATTGGCTGTAACAGTTACTTCAATAACCATTTCATCATTTTTATTTTTTAATTTAATGTTGGGATCTTTAATTACAACATTCCATCCGGCGCTTGCTTTTAGTTGCAATGTTCCTTCAAAATTATTTTGATTGGCTTTAACCGTTAACAAAACAGTTTTAGGATTGGCATCACTAAATACAAATACTTTTTCTGAAATATTTACCGTAACCGGTGGCAACACTTCAAAGGGGCGGTAGATCTCGCCTTTAACCGGATCGGTAGATTTATAAACCAGGTCGCGACTGATCTTTAAATTCAGATCAAGAATAGTAACATCAAATATTATTTTTTGTGCCGCATCATTTTCCGGTTTACAAATTAACGATGGATCATTAACAGTATAAATCCCTACATCATGTTTTTCATTCAACCAATATGGATTTGAGTAAGGAAGTGTTGACGAAATTTTTTCTTTGCGTTTAAAAGTATACATTTCGTTTGCTTTTAAAGAAAGAGCAGTTGTTGTATCGCTTTGTAAATAATTTACCTTATTTAATTTTACTTCGTTCTTATTACGGTTAACAATTTGTACGATCACATTCGCATCCTGACCGGTAATACCGATATAATCAGCTGCAAAAGCTTCTAACCACAGGCCTGAACAAGCTAATAAAAGTATTTCAGTTTCTTTTAATTTTTGTTTTTTCCAATATTTAAGATTTGCATCTTTTTCATCAAGAACTGATAGTTGTTTGTAGATAGAAACTAATTCGGGAACTGAGTTTTCAGGAGACGAAGCATTAAATTTCTTAATACAGTCTTCAATTGTTTTCTGAATTTTTTCAGTTCCTTTTAAACGGTTCCAATTTGTATTAATACCTTCAAAAATATCGTTCTTAACGCTATCACCTTTTAATAATTTAAAATATTCTAAATTCGAGCCGCGCTGTTTTGCAGAACCAAATCCCTGGCTCTTATGCATAGAACGACTTTCGGCAGCTATTTCGCCATAACCTTTTCCTAATAAAGGGTTATAAACACCCACATCTATTTTAACCTGGTTAGGGGCAGTTGTATTTGTACCACCAAAATTAAAAGTGTTCCAATAAATGCGTTTTGCCTGCCAAACCTCTGTCGTTTTTAATTGTTCAGGAAAACGTTTTGGATCTGCCGCTGCATCAAAGGCCTCAACAGCCAATATAGCAGAGGCTGTATGATGGCCATGGCCGCCCTCACCTGTGGTTGGAAAACGACAAACAATTACATCGGGCTTAAATTTTCTTATCGTTAAAACAACATCTGCTAAAATACTATCCCTGTTCCAAAATGTAAATGTTTCTTCAGGGTTTTTTGAATAGCCAAAATCATTTGCTCTTGTAAAGAATTGCTCTGCTCCATCAGTTCTACGGGCTGCGAGTAATTCCTGTGTACGAATTAATCCTAATAACTCTCCTTGTTCTTTTCCAATTAAATTTTGTCCGCCGTCACCACGGGTCAAAGAAAGATATCCTGTTCTTAATTTTTTCTCATTGGCTAAAAAACCAAGCAACCGCGTATTTTCATCATCGGGATGAGCCGCCACATATAAAACAGAACCAACTGTATTTAATTTTTTTAAATGCTGAATTATTTCTGAAGAGTTAAGTTGTGCATTTACCTGCGCAGATAAAACAGAAACGATAAAAACGGGCAAAGCCAGTAACAAACGAAGTTTGGTCATAATGATCTTATAAACAGGTTTTGAAGGTAAGAAATATTAAAAATTAAAAGCTGTAATAACGTTAAAACAAGCTAAAATTTAATAAAAACCATGATCAATAAAAAAGCGGGATCTCTCCCGCTCTTCTCTTATTTTTTTTCTTCAACAAAAGCATAAATACCATCTCTTAAAAACTCAGCGAGCTTTGGATGATGTTTATCATAATTAGCTTTAAACCTTAAGTCTTCTACATACATAGTACCCAGGTTACGGTAGATCTCTATTGTAACATTAAAGAACTTACCTGTCATTTCAAAGTGTTCTTTTATAAGTGCCTGTACTTTTTTATCTTTTGGAGACTGGCCTATTAACTTTACTAATTCAACATTAATATCTTCTCCTTTTTGTAATAAAGCCTTCCATTCGGCTTTATCCATTTCCAGTATCTTTTTTTCTGATGCCGCTACTATTTCTTCGCCCCATTTTTCAGAAGCTTCTTTTCTGTAGGCTTTTCCCTGCTCTTTGCTAAAGCCTTTGTACATTTCTTCGTGATCCATTTTTTTAGTTTTGCTTTTTAGGTTAATAATTGTTTTGTCAATCGTTAACAAAAGCTGTTCTGTGCGATCTTTTCTCTTTTGCAATTCAGTTTTATGTGATCGCAAAGCCTGCATAATATCAAAAGTTGGATCATCTAAAATTTCCGCTATCTGAACAAGGCTAAGATCTAATTCTTTATAAAAAAGAATTTGTTGCAGCCGCAATAATTCTGCCTCGCTGTAATAACGGTAATTTGTTTCTGATCTAACAGATGGCTTAAGCAGGCCGATCTGATCGTAATGGTGAAGCGTGCGCACACTTACACCTGCCAGCTTTGCTAATTTATTGACTGAAATTTTATCCATTGAATAAATTTTTATACAAAGCTAGGCTATGACGTAAGGTAAGGGTCAAATAAAAAATGAAAATTATTTTTAAATACCTGGAACAGAGGGCATTTAATTTATTTCTTCAAGCAATGTTTCCAGTTCGCTTTCTGTAAGGTCGCGCCATTCTCCTAATTTTAATTTACCTAAATTGATATGCATAACACGCACACGTTGTAATTTTATTACCTGGTAATCAAACATAGTACACATACGACGGATCTGGCGATTTAAGCCTTGTGTTAAAGTAATTCTAAAAATACGTTTTGCATTAGGTTCTAAACTTACGGTACAAGGTTTTGTTTTTACTTTTTCGCCTGCCAATAAAACACCTTCGGAGATCTCTCTTAAAAATTGTTTACGAACCGGGAAATTTAAAGTAACAATGTATTCTTTTTCGTGATTGTAACTTGAATTTGCGATCTTATCGATGATCTCGCTATGGTTCGTTAAAAGTATTAATCCTTCTGATTCTTTGTCCAAACGGCCAACCGGGTAAATATTTTGGGTATGCCCTATCGCATCAATAATATTATTGGCAATCTTTTCAGATGTGCATTCAATTCCTTTGGGCTTGTTGTATACAATATAGGTTGGTACATAATCTTTTACTGTTATTTCTTTTCCATCAATTAAAACAACATCACCTTCTTTAACAGTAGTGCTAACGGTTGCCACTTTACCATTTACCAAAACCTTTTTTTCATCTATAAGCTCATTTGCTTTTCTGCGCGAGGTAAAACCGGCCTGACCTATATATTTATCTATTTTCATAATGCAAATATACCAAAACAAAAAAGGTGTCACCGAAGTGACACCCTATATTAATGAAATAATCCCTTTAAACTTAAGAATAAGCAATTAAAACCCGAAGCTTAGCCCTAAATTCAAGCGAACGTTTCCATTAAGATCTTTTTCATTATTTGATTTATAAACATCTGTAAAGCCTTGATAATAGCTTGCATCGGCATTTAACCAAACAGCTCTTAATAAGCGATAGTTAAATCCTAAGGATGCATTTGCACCAAAATCAAATTTATTATACCCTGCATTTTCGCCTTTATTAGTTAAAAAACCAATTGTTGGACCAATAGCTACTTTTGGACGAAAATCTTTATCGTAATGTCTAAAAAAGTAAATTACTTTTACCGGTACTCTAACATAATTAAGATGTGTAACCGAAGTATATTCAGGTGTTACAAATTTTACACCTTCGCCCGAATAAGTTGCATCAATCCCAAAACCTAAATGCTCATATGGAGAAAAAATGGTTGAAATCCCTGCATCCCACGAAGGCATAAACGCAGGCTCGCTATAAGGCATTAAAAAAGAGTGACCAAAAGCACCCTTAACGCCAATTGAAAATTTTGATTGTTCAATTGGTTGTGGTGGAATAATATCGTTGTTAGTTTGGGCATGTGAAACTATTGAAGCTGACACAAAGGCTAAAATTATAAATGTATTTTTCATGATGTTTTTTATTTTATTACCAATACCTATTAAAATAATATACCATTATTTAAAAACCCTTTAAAATCAAGCACTTTAAAGGGTAAACAAAAAATTAATATTTTTAACATGTAGACTTGTTTCTACATAATCGGGAAATCATTGTTACAAGTACTGTTTTAAAGATGCTGCAAACTCAATAATATATTATGATCCAAAATAACACCGCTATTGCATCATTTTTGCAGTAATAAGTCAAATTAAAACAAACTATTATTATGAAAAATTTTTGTATTACAGTTTTAAAAATGGCGTTTATAACAGGTGCCATTTTTCTTTTTATGACCTCTTGTGCAGCTCATAAAAAATGTGGCGATACCACAGCAAAGAAAAAATACAGTGGTAAACGTTATAACCAGGCCTTACAGGAACGTGATGCCTTATGTGATCAAACCAAACAACAGGAAACCAAGATCGCATCTTTAGATAAAGAAATGGCAACATTAAAAGAAGATTATAATGTTTTAAATATAAAATACAATAATTTAAGACAGACTTCAGGTTCTGAATTAAACAAATTAAGCGAAGATCTTGATAAGAAACAAATACGTTTACGTGAACTTGAATCTATTTTAAGAAAACAGGATTCGATCTTAAACCTATTAAATACATCTGTAAAAAATGCTTTATTAGGCTTTAATCCTGATGAGTTAACAGTTGAAATGAAGAACGGAAAAGTTTACGTTTCCATGTCTGATAAATTATTATTTAAATCAGGTGATGCAACAGTAGAAGGAAAAGGAAAAGAAGCTTTAAAAAAACTAGCTGAAGTATTGAATAAAAATGCAGATGTTAGCATAGCTATTGAAGGGCACACCGATAATGTGCCAATTAAAACAGCAATGTATAAAGATAACTGGGACTTAAGTGCTGCAAGGGCTACAAACGTTGTAAGGTTATTAACTGATGAATATAAAATGGACGCGCATCGTTTAACAGCTTCGGGTAAAGGAGAATATTTTCCGGTGGCTGATAATAGTACTGTTGAAGGAAAAGCAAAGAACAGGAGAACCGAAATTGTTCTTTCGCCTAAATTAGATGAATTAATGAAATTAATAAATATAAAATAATTGCAGTCATTGCAAAATAAAAAAGCCGGTAAATTATTTACCGGTTTTTTTATTTATGCTAATTCAGTTTATTGGTTTTGTGAAACCGAATCTTGTTGTCCTACAGTTAAAGTAGAATTAGTATCAATATCTGATTTACGTCCTTTTGGAAGTATCTCCTGGTGAAATCCTGCATTCCTTGGTTCTGTTGGGTCCTTACTGTTATTACAAGCTGTAAAAGCAAATAAAATAGAAGCTGCTAAAAGGATAATGGCATTTTTTTTCATAATAAGTGTTTTATATTTTACTGATTAAGATGTTAATTTCATGCCAAAAAAATATCCGCAAAAACCCAAAATTCGGGCTCTTGCGGATATTCAAATATTTAAAGATAATTACTGGTTAAATCCTATCTTTGGACGTTTAGGATCGTTCATGTCTCCGTCCTTTTCAGGGTTTGCAACAGGAGGATCCTGAATCTCCTTTTCAGGAGTTTGATCGGGATCGTTATTTGGTAACTTTGGGTTATTACCCTCATTTTTTTTATGTGGGTCTTTATTGATCCCATTTTCGTTAGGATCAGGAGTATTGGTTATTTTCTCCTTCGGATCCTGGTTATTAATTTGATTTTCCATGATTTCTTTTTTTTAATTGTTAAGCAATACTATCACGTAAGGATTTTACCGTATCGTGACCTTTTTGTAATGCAGCGCGTTGTTTAGTGATAACCGCTAATGCTTCAGAAGGAATATCTTCTGTATGTTCTAAAACATCATCGTAGGTTGCTTTAGCCCTGTCTTCACCAAATTCACATGAAGATAAGATCGCTTTACGATCATTACCTGTAACTGCAGATTTAAGATCCATCCACACACGGAATAATTTTCCGCTGTTTTTTGTTTCATCACGTTTTGGCTGATCTTCAACTGTTGGAACAAATTTCCTTAGGTCTAATGCAAAGCCTTTACTTTGATTACTAAAATCTGTGAATAAGGATTTAAGATCAGCATCTTTAGTTTCTTCTGCTGCTGTTTTGTATCCTTCATAACGATCATTATTAATAATAATAAGATCACTTATAGCCGTAGCTGTTTTTTCTGTTTCCATAACTATTTCTTTTTAGAGGTTGATTTTTTTGCGGCAGACTTTTTAGTCGCCGTTTTTTTTGTTGTTTTTTTTGTTGTTTTTTTAATAGATTTTTTTGCTGAAGATTTTTTTGAAGCCGATTTTTTAGAGACCTTTGCACCTCTTTCTCTTGCTTCTGAAAGACCAATAGCTATTGCCTGTTTTTTACTTTTTACTTTTTTACCGGATCTGCCGGCTTTTAATTTGCCTTGCTTCATTTCATGCATGGCTTTTTCTACTTTTTCTCCAGCTTTTTTTGAATATTTCGCCATATTTAGTTTTTTGATATAAATACTATGTTTCAATTTTTATACCTTTTTGATCCAACATCCATAAAGCGCTCAAACAGCTTTATTTACAAGTGTTTTGGCGAATTCATATAAAACAAATTATTTCAAATTATTTTCACATGTAGATTTGAATCTACAATTTGAGAACATTAAAGTATTTTTTGTAACTTCAATTTGTATGAGCTCACGTAGAAATTTTATAAGAACAAGCGGATTAATTACTGCTGCCGCTTTAATTACGCCTTTAAATGCCATTGAGCAGGTACAGGAAGTTGAATCAACAAAAATAAAACCGCCGGCCTTAAAAGCCGGAGATACGGTTGCTATTACATCACCCGCAGGTGCTGTTTGGGACGAAAATCAAATTGAAACATTTACAAACATTTTAAAAAGTTTTGGTTTTAATGTAGTACATGGAAAAACGTTGAAAGAAAAATTCGGCTATTTTGCAGGTACAGATGAGTTACGCGCTAATGAGTTAAATGCTTTTTTTGCAGATAAAAAAATAAAAGGCATCTTCTGTATGAAGGGCGGTTGGGGCTGTGCAAGGATACTTGATAAAATAGATTACGAGATGATCAAAAAAAATCCGAAAGTATTAATTGGCTTTTCAGATATAACCGCATTACTTCTTGCTATTACACATAAAACAAATTTAATTACGTTTCACGGCCCGGTTGGTAACTCGGGATGGAATGATTTTACAAAAAATATTTTCACTAATGTTACTATGGTTACGAAGCCTTTTAACTTTCCTGAAAATCCTATTGGAGAAGATAAAATTGTAACCATAAATGCAGGCAAAGCAAGGGGCGAATTAGTTGGCGGCAATTTAACCGTACTCTCTGCTTTAATTGGCAGTACCTATTTACCCGATTGGAAAAACAAGATCTTATTTTTAGAAGAAGCAAAAGAAGAACCTTATAGCATTGACAGAATGTTAACCCAATTAAAATTAAGCGGTGTGTTGGATGCAATAAGTGGATTTGTTTTTGGTAAATGCGCGAAGTGTTTAGCTGAAGAACCCTTAAAAGCATTTACATTTCACGAAGTGATATTACAACACATTAAGCCATTAAAAATTCCGGCATTTTATGGCGCTATGATAGGCCACATTGAAAATAAGCTCACAGTACCATTAGGAATACAAGCTATAATAGATGCAGATAAAGGAATTATTTCTTTAGAAGAAAGTAGTGTAGTATAATTTTTTATATTATTTGGGCGTGCCCCCTTTTGGGTCGCGCTTTACGTTTCAATCTTTTTGTTCGTATCCTCACAAAAAGGATTTTCACTGCAATCGCTCACGCATCTGAACACGTTGCGTTAGGGATTGTAGTGGAAAGCCCGCAGTGAAGCGAAGCAGGGTTGACATTTTTTTAGAAAAAATGTATGTGATTTGAACCTTACTCCTTAATTATCTTTTCAGTGGCTATTAATTTTTCTTTATGATAAAGTTGCAAAAAGTAAATACCGGGTTTTAGTTCTCTAATATTTATTTGTTCTTTTGCTTTAGCTTCGAAAACAATTTGGCCAATTACATTTCTAATTTTTATTATACAATCTTCTATACCAATAGATCCATTTAATTCTAAATTTAAAATACTGTTGGTAGGATTTGGAAATATTTTAAAACCATTTATTTGAGTATCTACGTTATTAATTGAGGTTGGATTTGAATAGTTACATGGCAATGAGGTAAATTGTTTTAAACCAAAAGTACTATCCTGGTAACACATAATTCCGTAGGCAAGATCTCCGGTACATGTAGAAGCGTTTTTTTGTGTGAAATGAAAAAGAAAAAGCATATCACCAAATCTTTCATAAATGGTTCCCGGAAAGTTCATTAAAACAGACGTGAATGCGTTATACTTACTATATGTTACCTTATAATATTTGAGTAATATTGAGTTAATAACACTAGTATTCACAGAGTCAATTGTTACAGTATAAGTCTCATAGGAGTTATCCATATTTTTAATTGAGAAGGACCAATTTTGGCCAACCAAAGCATTGTAATTTATAAGTAACTGCCATTGGTGATTAGTTATAATATTCCTAAAAAAAACACTATCATTTTTTTGCTTAAAAATAGTGGCAGCACTAAATACAGGGTTACATTCAGACAAACGCCTTGTACTTATTACAACTTTAACTGTTTCAGAACCTAATGTACTATCTCTTTCATATTTTACTTGTTCGTTGTAAACTGCTGCGCCAACTCCAAACTTATAATGCCACTCTGAGTTAATGTGGGGCAAAAATTGTGTCTGCGCTGATAATTTGATCGAAATTATAATGATTAATAAAAATAAATATCTCATTCTTTAATTATTTTTTCAGTGGCTATTAATTTTTCTTTATTATAAAGTTGCAAAAAGTAAATACCGGTTTTTATTTCTTTAATGTTAATTTGCTCCGAACCTTCTATTTCTAAAACTGTGCGTCCCAAAAGATCTGTTATTTTAATAGCGGCTGTTTCTATAGCAAACAGATCATCCAATTCAATATTTAAAATATCACTGGTTGGGTTTGGATAAAGTGTTAAATATCTGTTGCTAAAAATCAGCTCATTAAATCCAACCGTTTGGCAATAAGCAACAGTGCTATCGCAACCCATACTATCAATTTTAGTAATGCTATAAGGTTTTGGGTTTGTTGCAAAAAAAAGCCAGTTTGCCGTTAAATAAGATCCGCCCGCTGTTACATTTAAGCTCCTGATAAATTTGCTATTCTCATTTGAATTATCCCTACTAAATAATTTATTCCATTTTGTATTGCCGTCTTTATCTAATTTCATAACACGAAGCATTACCTTTTCCAGTATATTATAATTTTTTAAAGTATCATAAGATCCACCTAAGATCAGATCGCCATTACTTAATTCATTAATTGTACTAATTGAATTGTAGACTGAAGTTTGGTCAAATTCTTTAGTCCATATAACAGTGTTTAGATTATTTAAGTCAAATTTTACAGCATACCCTTTGTAACGTTCTGTGCCGTTTGGACCACCAAGATTATTGCATTGATTATTTTGACCAACAGCAACGCATTTTTTATCTTTAGTTTGAATAAGATCAGAAAAAACGTTCGAGCAACCTGAAAATGATTTACGTTGGAGAACATTTCCTAAACTATCTGTAACAATTAAATTTGCAAATTGGCTATATGCACTAGCGGTGCCATTATATTGATACCCTGCGATAACGATTTTCTTTGTTATACTATCCTGTATTAAACTATTACCAACCTGAGCATTTGGAATCGGTTTCGTTATTTTTTTTCGCCATAACTCATTGCCAATAGTATCTAACTTAATTAACATAGTAGTTCTATTCGGATTTATTGGATCTTCGAATAGACCAGTCATTAAAAATCCATTATCCACACTTTTAATAATACACTGAATATATAAATAATCGTTAGGATCATAAAATTTTTTCTGCCAGATTGTATCTCCACTATACGAAAATTTTATAAGGACCGAAAGATATTTATTATTGCTATCTCTTACTGCTGAGTAAAAATAAAAATTATGTGAGTCCTTGATTATCGAACGATTACTTAAAAAATTATCCAGGTATTCAAACTTATCGCTTCCGTAATCTTTCCTCCATAGTTCGCTTCCTGTTGCGTCGGCAGCAATAATTGTTAAACGGTTAGTTCCCGTTGGATTATCGAAAGAATAGCCGGTCATAATAATATTCCCGTTTGGCACTTCTAAAACATCGGAACACACAGAGACAAAAGAACCATTAGGGAAATAATTTTTAGAAAAACCACCCTGTCCAAACAGCAACTGCTTGAACAGGATGGTTATAAATATTAGAAATGTTTTTTTCAAGACAAAACTTTATTCCTTAAGGATCTTTTCGACGGCAACTAACTTTTGCTTATTGTAAAGCTGTAAAAAATATATACCCTTCGGTAATTCTTTAATATTTATTTGTCTTGATCCTTCTAAGTCTAAAACTTTTTGCCCTAAAAGATCAGTTATTTTAATAGTGGCTGTTTCTATAGCAAACAGATCATCCAATTCAATGTTTAAAATATCCCTGGTTGGGTTTGGATAAATGTTTAGTTTGTAATTATTTATTTTTAATTCTTCGAAGCCAACAGTTTGACAATAAGCAACAGTGCTATCACAACCCGTACTATCAATTTTAGTAATGCTATAAGGCCTCGGGTTAGTTGCAAAATATAATTCATTAGCAATGACATAAGATCCATTTTGAGTAATATTTAAACTCCTGGGACGTTTACCGTTTTTCTCGCTGCTATCCCTGCTAAATAATTTTTTCCATTTTAAATTACCATTCTGATCTAATTTTATTAAACGCAACATACCTTTTTCTGAAACAAAATAATTTTTTAAAGTGTCTAAAGTACCAGCTAAAATTAAATCGCCATTGCCAAGCTCAGTTATAGTTGAAAAAAAATTATAAACAGAAAGTGTATCGAATTCTTTTGTCCATAATACGTTATTAAGATTATTAAGATCAAATTTAACTGCATATGCTTTATTGCGTGCTGTTCCATTTGGCCCTCCTAACCCATTACATTGATTATTTTGACCAACGGCAATACATTTTTTATCTTTTGTTTGAATTATGTCTAAAAAGCGACTAGAACAAGCTCCCGAAAAAACTTTTCTTTGTAACACAGTACCTAAACTGTCCGTAACAACTATATTAGCATAGTCAGTATACGCGCTTGCGGTACCATTCGATTGATATCCGGCAATAATAATTTTTTTTGTAGTGCTATCCTGAATTACATTATCTCCTACTTGTATATTCGGGATTGATTTCGATATCTTTTTTCGCCATAGTTCATTACCCATTGAATCTGTTTTAATGATCATTGTTGTTTGAATTGGATTTACGGGATCTGCAAAAAAACCAGTTATCAAAAAACCATTATCCACACTTTTGGCTATCCCTTGAATAAATAAATAATCGTTCGCATCGTAATATGTTTTTTGCCACAAAGTATCCCCATTATAATCAAATTTAATAAAGGCAGAGGGATATTTATTATTACTGTCTCTTACACAGGAATAAAAATAAAAACAATTATTGCCTTTTACTATGGAACGCGTACTTAAAAAATTATCCAAATATTCGAATTTGTCGCTGCCGTAATTTTTTTGCCACAATTCTGTACCATTGGCATCCGTACCTATAATGGTTAAACGGTTACTCCCCGTAGGCCCATCAAAAGTAAGCCCTGCCATAATGATGTTTCCGTTTGGCCCTTCTATAACATCCGTACAAACAGAAACAACCGAATTAGGAAGAAAATAGTTTTTAGAAAAACCACCCTGTCCAAACAGCAACTGCTTGAACAGGATGGTTATAAATATTAGAAATGTTTTTTTCAAGGACAGAACTTTATTCCTTAACG
>JACDED010000078.1 GCA_013816615.1 Bacteroidota bacterium | reverse complement strand
ACATAAAGGCGAGAACGTTGCAGTGCTTGGCCGTTCAGGAACAGGTAAATCTGTTCTTATAAAAATACTGGTTGGGCTTTTAAGACCCGATAAAGGAGATGTTACCGTTTTAGGAAAACATGTAGATCAGTTAAAAGGAAAAGAGCTGGATGCTTTGCGCTTAAAGATCGGTTTCTCCTTTCAAAACAGTGCTTTATACGATAGTATGGATGTAAGAGGAAATTTAGAATTTCCATTGCGTATGAATTTTAAAAATCTTACTAAAAAGGAAATTGATATGGCTGTAGAAGAGGTGTTGGATGCTGTTGGTTTGAAAGATAAGATCAATCAATTGCCTTCCGATCTTTCGGGTGGACAAAAAAAACGTATTGGTATTGCCCGAACATTAATTTTAAAACCTGAAATTATGTTGTATGATGAACCAACATCCGGACTTGACCCCATTACTTCTATAGAAATAAACGATCTTATAAATGATGTGCAACGCAGGTATCATACAAGTTCCATCATTATTACACACGATCTTACCTGTGCTAAGGTTACAGGCAACCGTGTAGCCATGTTATTAGACGGTAAATTTTTAAAAGTGGGCGGCTTTGACGAAGTATTTGCAGAGCCCGAAGAAAGAATACAAAGTTTTTTTAATTACAATTTTATACAATAGATGATGAACGAATCTCCAAATAAACGTGCTATAACAGTAGGTGTTTTTGTATTGATAGGAATAATTTTTCTTATTGCCGGTATATTAACCATTGGCAACCTGCACCAAACTTTTTCAACCAAATTGCATGTAACCACCATTTTTGATGATGTGAACGGGTTGCAAAAAGGAAATAACATCTGGTTTTCAGGTGTAAAGATCGGAACTGTTAAGAAAGTGGAGTTCTTTGAAAAATCGCGCGTAAGAGTTATTATGAATATTGACGAAAAAGCGCAGGAATATATTCGTAAAGATGCACGTGTAAAAGTGAGCACCGATGGTTTTATCGGGAACAAGATCTTAGTGATAACCGGTGGAAGTGCCAATATGCCTGCTGTTCAGGAAGGCGATACCTTAGGTATTGAAAAAACATTCAGCACCGAAGATATTATGAATACCTTCCAGGAAAACAATAAAAATGTTTTAGCTATTACAAGTGATTTTAAAACACTGAGTAAAAATTTGGTTGATGGTCATGGGAGTTTAGGGAGGTTGTTGAAAGATGAAGATATTTATGAGAACATTTCCAATACCACGGCTTCATTAAAAAAAGCGTCAGACAGGGCACAGGCGCTAATGGGCTCACTTTCTGTTTTTAGTGCAAAATTAAATCAAAAAGGAACGTTTGCTAATGATCTTGTAACAGATACTGTTGTTTTTAATAATATTAAAAAATCCGTAAAAGAATTAAATCAAATTGCAGATACAGCCGCAGTATTTATTGCTAATTTAAATGAGGCCAGTCGTAACCCAAAAACACCGGTAGGTGTATTGTTACATGATGAAGTGGCAGGTGCGCAATTAAAATCAAGTATGAAGAATTTAGAAAGCGGATCAAAAAAGCTGGATGAAGATCTTGAAGCTTTACAGCACAATTTCTTATTGAGAAGATATTTTAAAAAGAAGAATAAAGAGAAGAAGTAAAATCCTTATCTTTCGTTCTCAATTTAAAACATGAAATATATTTTTATCCCATTTGCCATTTTATTATTTAACTGTTCAGGGTCAAAACCAAAAACAGGCAATGAAACCACTGAAAAACCTGAAGAATTTGTCATGCCTGCAACATGGGCTAAAGATTTTAGTATTACTTTTTACGAAGGTGGTGGCATGGCTTATGAATCTACCAACATTTTTTTATTTGCCGATTCGTGTAGATATGTAAAGATGGAAAGCGGCGTAGATAGTATAAAACGTTTTGTGCTTACACCTAAAGAAAAAGAAGATGTATTGGCGAAATTAAAATCATTTAATGCAGATAAGATTGAAACCATTGATCTTGAAGGAACTGTGTATGATAAAGAAACCTCGCGAATGTGTTTCGCAAATGGTTTTAAACAATCGCATTGCATTGAAAGCGGCGCTACACAAGGAATAAAAGAAAAAACCAAGGGCGATTTTTATAAAGCTTACAGTTATATTGTTGAGCTTGCAAAAACTAAAACAAAATAAGTTTACTTAAAATTCAATTTCTCACGAATATGTGAGTTATAATGCGCTTTCCTTAATTTGGATACTAATATGGGGATTATAAAATCTTCCAGCTGTAAGTTAAACTTTTGCGATTCGTTATTTAAATGCAATAAAGCATCGCATATAAATTTTTTAATTTCATTGTATTCATATCTTACAGTTTGCATAACCGTGGCATTCAACTCATCACTAAAATAATTGGTGTCTATTTCAAATATCAATACATTTGTTTTTACTTCTACAAATAAGAATTTTTGAATAAAATTACGGTAAGGATCTATTGTTAATAGTTGAGGATCACCATTTATTATTAATGTATATTCTACAAAGAAGCGTGTGTGATTAGCGAATTGTTTTCCAACAACATCTACTAATTTATCATCAAACGAAACATCTATCTTTGACAGATAATAATCATCAACAATTTTTTTTATAAGTTCGTCAAAGTTGCTCTCATACATTAAAACTTCAACATCACTCATTTTATTAATGGCGCGTGCAATATTCTTAAAGCGTTCAAGGGCATAATCTGAGAATGATTTCTCACCAAATAAATTAAAACTACGGTTCATGAAAATTTGTTTTAATGAATTTACAACACTAAAATGTTAAAACAATATTTTGAAAGCACAAACTATTAGAACTCCAATGTTAATAAACCTAATGGTAATGGGGAATACAGCTAAAAGTGTGGAATATTTTTTACGCGGATTATGGCCTATGAATTATAGCACCTGACTAAAGACTATTATCTTATGACCAAATTCTATGTGAGTAAATCTTACAATTTTATTAAATTTGTTCTGGTTTTAGTTAAAATGTAATTTTTTTAGAACGCATGACTCGTAAAATGAAAAACAGCGCAAATAGAATTAGATACAGGAGCCATATTATTAATCACCAAACACTATAACTAACCAAGGAGTAACTAACCAATTAGTAACTTACCATTTGGTTAGTTTTAAAATAATGTATATATTTGTAAAATGCAAACTCCATTCGCTTATGGTAAAACAGTAAGAGCCCAGCATTTTACCAATAGGGAAAATGACAGTAAAAAACTGCGTTCTAATTTTGAGAACGGTATAAATACTACCCTTATTTCTCCCCGCAGGTGGGGAAAATCTTCTTTGGTGGAAAAAGTAGCCGGACAGGTAAATTCAAAAAAACTGGTTGTAGTAAATATCGATCTGTTTCCTATAAGAAACGAAGAAGAATTTTACACCTATTTTTCTACGGCGGTTATTAAAGCCACTTCAAATAAAGTAGAAGTGTGGATGGAAATTGCCAAAAAATATCTGAAGCAGATCAGTCCGAAGTTTTCTGTTGGGATTGATCCGCTTAATGATTTTGAAATAACACTAGAATGGGAAAGTGTACAGAAAAACTATAAAGAGATACTGTCACTTCCTGAAAAAATTGCGAAGGAAAAAGATATTAAGCTGGTTATCTGTATTGATGAATTTCAAAACATCGCCAATTTTAATGAGCCGGACCTTTTTCAAAAACGACTTAGAAGCGAGTGGCAGCACCAGCAAAATGTTACCTATTGTTTATACGGTAGCAAGCAGCATATGATGATGCAGTTGTTTGAAAGGCAATCGATGCCATTTTATAAGTTTGGTGAAATAATGTACCTGCAAAAAATAGAAGAAAAATACTGGATACGTTATATAACCCTGGCATTTGAAAGAACAAAAAAAGTAATTACTTCAGAGCAGGCATCACAAATTTCCAACATGGTAAAGCACCACCCATATTATGTACAGCAACTGGCGCACTTAACCTGGATAACAACAGAAAAAACAGTAACATTAAAAATTATAGAACAGGCTACTGATGATCTCTTAAATCAAAATGCCATACTTTATTATAAAGATACCGAGAACTTAAGTGCAACCCAGTTAAACTTTTTAAAAGCGGTTGCCAATAATATAGAAGCTCTAAGCTCTAAAGAATCCATAAGCAAATACAATCTTGGCACGTCGGCAAACGTATCCAAAATTAAAGAAACACTTTTAAAAAATGAGATCATTGATGTGCAAATGGGAAAAGTGGTGTTTATAGATCCGGCATTTGAGCTTTGGTTTAAAAAAAATATATTAAAACAAAACCTATTTAAAAAATGAAATTTTCAGAGTATCATATAGCTCCAGAAATAAAACAGGCTTTAGAAGAGTTGGGATACAAACGCCCAACAGACATTCAGTTTAAAGCAATTCCAAGTATTTTAAAGTTGGAAGATGTGATGGCTATTGCGCAAACGGGCACAGGTAAAACCGCTGCCTTTGCTATCCCTGTTATTAGCTTATTATTTAACCGTAAAAGATTAGATGGCCCTGCCGGAATACGCTGTGTGGTAATGGTACCAACACATGAGTTGGCTATTCAAATTACTGAGGCATTTGAAAAAATTGCAAAATACACCAACCTGCAAACCGTTGGTATTTATGGAGGAGTAGAGCAGGAGCCACAAATAAAAAAGTTACAGGCCGGAGTGGATATTCTTGTGGCAACACCCGGACGTTTGTTCGACCTGGTGAGTCAGCGACATATTAAATTGCGCACAACTGAAATTTTAATTTTAGATGAAGCCGATCACATGCTTGATCTGGGTTTTTATAAAGATATTAAAGAACTAACAACATACTTACCGCCTGACCGTCAGACCTTATTTTTCTCAGCAACAATTAATTTGCATATTAAAGATCTTGCGTATTCGTTGGTTAAGAATCCGATCCGTATCCAGATCTCACCAAAAGACCCCGTTTCAAAAAATGTTGAACATTCAGTCATGTTCGTAGACATGGATGATAAGCGTTTCTTTTTAGAGCGTTTGGTAAATGAAAATCCAGAAAGCAAAGTGTTGGTGTTTGTTCGTACAAAAGTACGTGCCGAACGTGTGTTTGAAGCTATGAAACGTGTTGGCATTAATTCAATTACCATGCATGGTGGTAAAGAACAAAGTGATCGGCTGGAAGTAATGAAACAATTTAAAAGCGGTGAAATAAAAATGTTGATCGCTACAGATATAAGTGCACGTGGAATTCATATTGATAATGTGGATTATGTGGTGAATTACGATCTTCCCGATCAACCGGAGAATTATGTTCACCGCGTTGGAAGAACGGGTAGGGGAACACAAAAAGGAAATGCCGTTAGTTTTTGCGCGCCTGAAGAAAAACCTGTTTTAAAAGAGATTGAAACTTTTTTAACCAAACCCATCCGTGTTTTGGATGTGAAGAAGGACAATTATACCGAAACATTATTGTATACAGAAGACACTAACGATAACTGGAAACTTTTGATGCGTGAAGCCGAGAAAGAAGAGAAAAATCCGAAAATTAAAAAGAAGAAGAAAAAGTAGCTTCGACTCTGAACATGCCAGGCAATGTTAAGTATCGAAGTACATGGTGGAACAAAAAAAAGCAAACCTTTTTTGGTTTGCTTTTTTAAAATTAAAAGAGTTCTGTTATGCTACCGATACATTAATAGCATTTAATCCTTTTTTACCGTTTTCTGTATCATAAGTTACGCCGTCATTTTCACGAATATCTTCGTTTAATCCTGAAGCGTGTACAAATATTTCTTGTCCATCTTCGCCTTTAATAAATCCGAAGCCCTTAGCATCGTTAAAAAATTTTACTGTTCCTTTGTTCATGATCTTTTGTTTTTTGTTCCCTTAATTGGGAACGGTTATTATTTGATTAATTATTTCCATACGCAACATGCGCCCGGAGTCTTTAATAAAAAATATTTAAATTAATTGGAGTGTAATTTGACGTTACAGTCTGATTGAGATAACAATCTTCTATTGAAGAATTCAAATGTACAGCTTTTTTCGCGTATTTTCTAAAAATTAACATATTAAGAGCTGTTTTCAACAATTAATGATTAAACTAATCATGATATGACGTAAATCCCCAATAAAGCAATCCTCCTTAATATCCTGTTATTACACATTTTGTAGTATTACTTGAAATAAAAAGTTTAGTATCTTTAACAAGGATGTTCAAGGTCAATGTTTGTAACAGCATTCTTTGATAATGCTTATTACATGTACACCATAAAAAATAAGAAATGGCAGAAGATAAACTAGCAGTGCTAATTGATGCGGACAATGTATCACATGCAAATGTAAAAGAGATGTTAGAAGAGATTTCTAAAAATGGGACAACTACTATTAAAAGAATTTATGCTGACTGGACCAAACCTACCGTATCTGGTTGGAAAAATGTTCTTTTAGAAAATGCTATCACACCTATTCAACAATATAGCTACACAACAGGAAAAAACTCAAGCGATAGTGCTCTGATAATAGATGCTATGGATATTTTATATTCTGAAAAAGTAAATGGCTTTTGCATAGTATCAAGCGATAGTGATTTTACAAGATTAGCTACAAGGCTTAGGGAAGCTGGGATGACGGTTATTGGCTTTGGTGAAAAGAAAACACCGAAGCCGTTTATTTCTGCTTGCGACAAATTTATTTATCTGGAAATTCTAAAACTTGCAAAAATGGCCCCGGATAGCGTTGCTAAACAAACGCCGAAACATAAACAAAAAGAAGAGCCTCTTAAGAAAGTAGATATTGAAACAATTAACCTTATAACAGAAAGTGTAAATGATCTGGCAGATGAAAGTGGTTGGACTTTTTTAGGAAGTTTAGGGAACTTTATTATTAAGAAGAAACCTGATTTCGATCCTAGAAATTACGGCTATCCAAAACTGTTACAATTGGTAAAATCTATTAATAAGTTTGAAATAGATGTAAGGGATACCGGGGTAAATAATATAAGACATATATACCTGAAACAAAAGTAAGATTCGGACATAAAGCACCTTCCTGAAAGCATCAAAGAATTAAATGATGCAGTTTCGGAAAACAATAAAAATATTAAATAATTACTGATGCAGGAACAGAAAATATGGAAAATGCTTTTAAAACGTTTGGCCGAAGAAGATTCAAATGAAGAAAAAGAAATATTCTCAAAATGGTTAGATAAGAATGAAAAAAACAAAACATTTTTTCGCAAAATAAAAATTTTGTGGGATGAAGAAAATAGTAGTGGCGAATCTATAAAACAAAACATCTCACCAACTTTTTTGGGGCGATTCACCAAACAAAAACTTAAAGATTTTATACTTAAACAGGCCATTGGCAATCTTATCGGTTTTGTGATCGGAATGTGGGTAACAACTATGTTTTCCCATTATGTTTTGGAAAAAAGGGGGCTTAAGAATCTTTTTGGATTAGCAGGGCGGAAAAAAATGACTGTCAATGAAATTCCGGAGTGGTTACAAAGCGGGATAGCAATATTGATTGGATTTATTACACTTGAATTAATTAACCATTTTTTCCAAACTAAAAAGCATTTGTTATTATGGGAGTTTATTAAAAAATTATACGTCGGTGTAAAGAAAGAGTCATAAATTAAGCCCTAAATTTTTCGGCCTAATGAACAACAAAGCGGGCAGAAGCCAATAGTAAAAAGCGATCTTAATTTATCAATTAAAGAGGTCATTAATTAATGAGTGCTTGAAGTTTCTCTACGGTTAACGGTTTTTCAATAAAATCAGTAACTAATGGGTGATCTATAGCACGCTTCTTATCATTAGGATCAATAGAGGAGGATAGTATAAATATAATAAGCTGCTTTTTTATATTTTCGTCCATTTTTTCAATCAGATCAAGCACATCCCAACCGGTTAGTAATGGCATATTAATATCAAGAAATAATATAGTTTTCGATTTTGTTCCCGGCTTTTTGAGCTCATTATTTATATAGGTTACGCCATCATCAGCCATATTAAAGCATCGCACATCAGTTTTATTCCCAAGTGCATGTTTTAATGTTAAATTGTAAAGCATAATTGCTACATCATCATCATCAATTATCACAAATTTATCTGTCGCTTTCATAAGCTGTTGTTTTCAAATTCAATTGTAAATTCCGTTCCGTTATTTACTTCACTGATAACGGAGATTTTTCCACCAAGTTTTTCCACCTGGGTTTTTATCATAAACAGCCCCATGCCCTTCCCGTCTATATTCAAATGAAAACGTTTGTAAAGTCCAAACAGGTTTTCATTGTGATGTTTAAGATCTATACCCAAGCCATTGTCCTTAAAAATTAGTTGCATTCCATTTAATGTTAACCGGCTTTTTATTTCAATCAGCGGTGGAACACCGGGCCTATGGAATTTTATACTATTTATAATCAGGTTATAAAAAATGCTATATAGGTAGGTTCTAACAGATAGCATTTTGTCAATGGCTGTAAAATCAGTTCGAATTATTACGTTTTCTTTTTCCATAATATTATCAATACTGAGTGAAATATTTTCTACCAAACCCTGAAAATGAATATCCGATCTGTTTTCGGAAATCATTGATCTTATTTGCAAGATCTCATTCAGATCTTTAATGACTTCATCTAATTTGCTTGCAGCAATTGACATACCTTTCATAGAATCCCTGATAAGAGCCGGACTGGAATTTTCGTATTTCAACAATTCGGCAAATCCAAGTATATTAGAAACCGGCGCCCGCAAATTATGTGAAACAATATAGGCAAACTGCTCCTGATTTTTACTTCTTTGAATAAGGTCGCTACCCATTTTTTCTTTTTCTTCCTCCGCTTTTTTTCTCGCTGTTATATCTTTGGCTATGCAATACATCACTCTTAATTCCTTATCCCAGTTAGCTGACCAAAGTATATGCAAAACACTTCCGCTTTTGTGTAAGTACCTGTTTTCAAAAGAAGTTGATGGATGTCCGCTCATTATTTCTAAAGCTATCTCATTTGTTTTTCCAACATCTTCATCCAAAACCATTTCAATATATTTTTTACCCACTAGTTCGTCGGGAGTATATCCTAATATATTCTCTGCTGCCTTGCTTACGTTTACAAATTTTCCTTTTTCATTTATGGTACAAATAATATCCAATGATGAATCCATTATTTTTTGCAGGTCGCTAGCAGTTCTATTTAAATTTTCAGAAAAAGTAATAAGGTTCTGTTCTGCAAGTTTACGTTCGGAAATATCCCTGAAATTAGATACAAAAGCATGTATCCCTGGCTCGTGAAGCATATTAGTTAAAGTGCCCTCGCACCAAACCCAGTGTCCATTTTTATGCAGTACGCGATATTGAAATGAAAATGATTTACCCGCAGCCTCAAGGATAATGGTTCTATTTCTGATCAGATCTGGAAGATCATCGGGGTGGAAGAAATTAAAGGCAGACTTATTTAAAAACTCGTTTATACTATAGCCCAGCAATTTTGTAACAGAAGGACTGCCGTATATAAACTCACCCTTTATGTTAGTTAGCATTTTCACATCGGTACTTTTTTCAATTAAAGTACGGAAGCGGTTTTCATTTTCAATAATTAATTTTTCGACCAGCTTATGCTGTTTATATTTTTCAAAAACATCAAGTGCAAAAGAAATATCACCCGTTGCTTCTTCCAGGAGTGCTATTTCCGCATCATCAAAAAAGTTAATTTCCGTTGCATAAAGATTAAAGCTGCCAATTATTACTCCTTTTCTTTTAACAGGTAAGATGATGCAGGATCCTATGTCATTTAGAGAGGCGAATACCTTCCACTTCTCTAACTCTAAATCATTTTCGATATCGTTGCAAACGTAATGCGAACCTGATCGTAAGACATGATCCTGGGGGCCGTTATTTTCATAAGCTGCGCTGAATAAAGGAACACTTTCTTCCTGTATACCATTTTGATTTATAAGAAGTATCTTTTTTCTCTCGTAATCAAACATGCCTATCCACGCCATTTTAAACCCACCAATTTTAAAGGCAATATCACAGCTCTTTTGAAAGAGAGCTTCTTCATTTTGTGTATGAACAATAGTTTGGTTAATTTGACTTATGAATTTATAAAGCCGATTAGCCTTTTCATATTTACTTTCTGCGAGATTATTGCTACTTAAAGAGGCTGCTAAACCTTCAAGCAATAGGTGTAAGCATTTAGCGCATACAAAGCTAAGAAAAATGAGATTCGATGAAATTGCGATCCAGGCGCCTAAATTATGACTATTAGAATAGGGAATTATATTGAAATAAATTAAAAGGGCAAAACAAACGCATATGAATGTATTTGTTATTGCCGAATAATAGGCGGCAGACGAAGAGTATATCAGGGATGAAAAAATGGTAACTGTTAGTAAAAACAGAAGTCCAGGACCCGGAAACGGCAAATAATAGAGAAGCGTCAGCGATAAACAATAGAGGATAAAAATGAAAATATATTTTCGTGTTTGCAGTTTTATTCCCGCACTTAAAGTTATGACAACCACCAATAAAAAAGTAAACAGATCTGCAAAACCCACTATGGGTACCCCGTTCGTAAAGGCCATGAAGATGCATGGAATCAGGGCTATTACACTTAACGGTGTTAGATAAGTGAGGATATTACAAAAAACAGCATTTCGCCAGTAAGAAACTTTTTTTGAATCACCTTCGTCATTGGCTAATACATTTTTTTTAACGTAATTTTTATAGCGAGTCCATAAACCTATATAATTTTTTTTTATTTGTTCCATTATATAAACAATATCGTATATAGTTCAGTTCTTCTCTTATTGGTATTATTTTCAAATTATAAGAGAACCAACTATTTTAATTGAAGTTTGATTAACGATAGATTCAAAACAATTTTTAATAAGCTAATACAAACTTGCAGCTATTCTTTTTTAAAAATCCCTTCTTTTGCATAAAACTCCACACATGTAAGGTTTATGTGAATTTTGTAAACTAAATAGTAGCTGGTTTAACTATGGCAAAAGATTTACGCGTGAAATATCCGCCTTAATTGTCGCTTTTGTGGATATTTATGACAGCTAAAAAGGGAAAAATGGATAAACGTGAAACTAAGATATTTTAATTCCCGGATTTTGGATGGAATTTAAAATGATCAATACCCTGGTTTTTTCACCCAGGCATTAGGGCAAAGCGAATCAATCTGCTCAAGCTTTGAGATGGCTTCTTCTTTAGTAGAAAAATCGCCGTTACTTACCACAAACATACCTTTTGCATTTTGCTCAGAAATAACAGCATTAATATTTTGGCGCTTTAATTTTTTGATCATGCGTTTGGCATTATCCAAAATAGAAAAACAACCTAATACTACTTCAAAATTATTTTTGTTATGCCTGTAAAATTTATCAGATGAAGGACGCGAAACGTGTTTTGCATTTGTATACGTTGCAGTTTCTAAAACTTTAACGGCTATTAAGTTATTATCAACCTCAACAGTAGCAATACCATTGGCATCGACTACATATTCGGTATTTGCTTTTTTGCTTTCGTTTAATGTTAATTCAGGATAGGTTATAGGTGTGTAAATTCCGCTTTCGTTATTTCCAAAAACAACCGCTTTTAACTCACCGCTAATTTTTGTATTCGTAACCAATAAAGCCATTAAACTAAAAACTGCAACTACCAAAGCCAGGGGAGCAATTACACGACGGTAATTACGTTGTTTTTTTATCTCGGTAGAAATTGTATTAATAGCATCGTTACCAATTCTGTTTTCAACCTTAATTTCTTTTTTAACTTCAGTAATTATTTCTGAGATCTCAATTAATAAAATAGGTTTTAAGCCAAAACTATCCGCTAAAAAGTTGGTATCCAACTGTGGCTCAAAACAAGTATTGTTCTCAAAATCCAGGTAAAAAAAGCCAACACCTTCAACGCTTAACCGCCGGCGCGTACTTAAAATACTTTTACAATAATCGGCAAATTCGTTAAGGTGACTTAAAGCTTCACTTGAAGTACATTTTAACTGTTTTTGAAGCCAGGTTGCTAAAATGCCATCGTTTTGCTTTAACTGGGCATTAAAGCTTAAGGTTTTTGAAGGTGGCATTAAAGTTGCACCTCCACCAGCAAAATGAGTAGGATTTGAACGTAACACAAAACCTCCAAAGTTTGGCATTACCAAATAATTATTAAAGAACAATTGTTCTTTAAGACCTTTAATTATGAGTTGTTGCACATTCATTTGGCGGACTGCAAATTTAACTTTCCTCTCAAATATAACTAATCAAAATGCAGGAAATTTTATTTTTTATTAAATATTTTTAAATACAGGTTATTTTAATGCAATCTTTTGGTGGATTGTGTTATTTTTGCAGGCTCATGCGCTTTATCTTACATAAAACCCTTATAATCACTGCATTTTTACTGATGCAGTCCTTTTCTTTTTTCGCTCAAAAAACGGAGTTAACTTGTAATGAAATAGTTACAAAAACTCTAAAATCAATTAAAGAAGTTAAAGGATTAAAATACCATTTAAAAATAACCGAACGTGGAAAAAAAGGCTTTAATTTTTATGAAAGCAATGTAAAGTTTAGCCGTAATCCAAGGCTTATCTACCTTTATATCAAGGGCATTGAAGTACTTTGGTTGCAAGGAAAAAATAATGGTAAAGCTTTGGTTAAGCCAAACGCTTTTCCTTATTTCAACTTAAACCTTGATCCAATGGGCGATCTGATGCGCCAGGATCAGCACCATACCCTGAACGAAATGGGTTATGATTATTTTGGGGCGGTTATTGAATACAGCAAATATAAAATTGGCGATAAGTTTGATGAGTATTTTAAATTAATTGGCGAGGAAAAAGTGAATGGACGCAATGCTTACAAAGTAATTATAGATAATAAAGATTTTGGTTATGTGGATTATACCGTTGGTGACCACGAAAGTATTACAACTATTGCCCGTAAATTTTTTATTGCTGAGTACATGATCCTTGAAAAGAACCCAAAGTTTAAAGATTATTTTGACCTGTTAAAAAAAGGCGAGGTAATTAAGATTCCAACCTGGTATTGCAAATCGGTAGTAATGTATATTGATAAACAATACATGTTGCCAATAAGTATGAAAATATTGGATGATAAAGGTTTGTTTGAAGAATACAATTACTTCTATCTACAGGTAAATCCAACTTTCGAAAAGGATGAATTTACAAAAGACTATAAGGATTATAAGTTCTGATCCTTGTCATTTCCTGCTATTAAATTTTAATAGCCACTTATCAATCTCTTGTTAAATTAACTGTCTTTTTTCTTATCTTTAACTGGTTGAAAATAAGTTTATTTATATCCATCAGTGCGTGTTTATTATTTTTTTCTTGTGTAAAGAAAAAGATACCAGACAGCTCATCTTTGCTTGGCCTGGATTATTACCCAAAAACAATTGGCAAATTTGTAGTTTACGATATAGATAGTACTATTTATAACAGCCTTACACAAGATACGATCCTTACAAAATACCGTATAAAAGAAAAGATCACCGAACTTTTTACTGATAACGAAGGGCAGGAAGCCTTGCGCATGGAACGTTTTATTAAAAAATACAATCCTAATAAATCTTACGATAGCATTGCCTGGACGATCAAAGAAGTGTGGATGGTAAATGCTAATTTAAAAAGTGTGCAGGTTGTAGAAGGAAATATACGTTATACAAAATTGATCTTCCCCATTCAACAGGGAGCAGGCTGGGACGGTAATGCAAAAAATACGATGGGGGAGTGGATGTACTCTTATGAATATATTGATAAGGCCGAAACCATTGGATCAAAACAAGTGGATAAAGTGCTTAAAGTAAAACAAAAAAATTACCGTACTTTGATCTCCTATCAAAACTATAATGAAAAATATGCAAAAGGCATTGGTTTGGTGTATCGCGAAATAACCGATATACTTTCAAACAATGTAATTGCAAATGTGCCTGTTGAAGGCAGAATAGAAGACGGGGTAATATATAAACAGACATTAGTAACTTATAGCAATGAATAAAAATAAATTTTTTTTAATAGCATGTTTATTCGGAATGATCGGCTCATTTCAATCACAAACAAAACACTGGGTAAAATTTGCAAACAAAACCGGTACACCGTATACCATTGGTAATCCATCTGCATTCTTAACACCGGCGGCTATTGCAAGAAGAACAACTTATAATGTGCCAATTCATTTTACCGATCTTCCGGTAACTCCATCTTATATTACGCAGGTTGACAATGTTGCAAACGTATCTATATTGTACGTTTCCAAGTGGTTAAATGGTGCTGTTGTATCTATCACTACAGGTAGTGCTACAGCATTGGCAGCAATTAATTCATTAACGTTTGTTACAGGTACATCACTTGTAAATAAATATAAATTAGATATTCCTAAAGTAGAAGAACCACCTTTTATTGCGAATCAGGAAATGCGTTCGGCTTCATCGGTAACATTTAATTACGGCGGCTCTAACTGGCAAACACAACAATTAAACTTAGCCTGTTTACATTCACAAGGTTACCGTGGCCAGGGAATGGTAATAGCAGTATTGGATGCAGGGTTTAAAGATGCTAACCTAAACCCTGTTTATGATAGTTTGTTTGCAAGAGGCGGTGTTTTAGGTACACGCGATTTTGTGAGTGGTAACACTAACGTATACGATGATGATACACATGGCGAGATGGTACTATCTTGTATGGCGGCTATTAAACCCGGTGTTATTATGGGTTCGGCGCCACGTGCAGATTATTGGTTATTAAGAACAGAAGATGCAAATACTGAAAAATTAGTTGAAGAATATAACTGGATACGCGGAGCAGAGTTTGCTGATAGCGTTGGGGCAGATGTGCTTACAACATCTTTAGGATATACCGAGTTTGATAACACTTCGCAAAATCACACGTTTGCAGATCTTGATGGAAAAACAGCACCTATGAGTATTGCTGCTAACCTTGCAGCGCGTAAAGGTTTATTGGTTTTAAATTCGGCAGGTAACGGTAACGGAAGTGGGTGGCCAAAAATTGGTATTCCCGCAGATGCCGATAGTATTTGTACCGTTGGCGCCATTGATAGTTTAAGCAATGTTACAAGTTTTAGCTCTCTTGGGCCAACAGCCGATGGCAGAATTAAACCCGATCTTGTAGCGCGTGGTGGTAACGCATGGGTGAGCGGTACAACGGGTAATTGTTTCCAGGCAAACGGAACTTCTTTTTCCTGTCCGATCTTAGCCGGCGCAATGACCTGCTTCTGGCAATCGCATCCGTATTTAAATGCATATAAAGTAATTGATACCTTAAGAAAAACGGCTTCTAATTTTGCAACACCAAATAACTCACGTGGCTGGGGTACACCAAACATGTGTGCTGTGCCTATAACAACAGTTGCCAAACATCATCTACCGGATCCAGCTAACTTTATTGTTTCACCAAACCCGTTTAATTCATTGATCTCTATAAAATTAGAGCAGGTTACTCCAGGTGCAATTACAATTCAGGTATATAACGTTTTGGGGAGTGTAGTAAGAACTTATAAAGAAACAAATCCTGCGGCTATACTTAATTACGATCTTTCTGATCTTAACTCCGGTGTTTATTTTATTAAGCTCAGCAGTAACAATTCAGAAGGTCAGCTTAAAAAAATAGTGAAGCAATAATTTTTTATGGATCAATCCGTTCCCCGTTCTGCTTTAAATAAAATTATTATTGTTGCGGCCCTTGGCTATTTTGTAGATATCTATGATCTTGTATTGTTTAGTGTTGAACGAAAAGACAGCTTAACAGAAATTCTTGGTGCCGGCGCAAATCCTCAAAGCTTAAAAAATATTGGTATGGCTTTGCTTAACTGGCAAATGGGAGGTATGCTTATTGGCGGTTTGTTCTGGGGTATTTTGGGTGATAAAAAAGGAAGGCTTTCTGTTTTATTTGGTTCCATTTTAATGTATTCTATAGCCAACATTTTAAATGGTATGGTTACTAACGTAGAGTGGTATGCCGCATTACGTTTTATTTCGGGCTTTGGTTTAGCAGGTGAATTAGGCGCAGGTATAACATTGGTTAGCGAAACCATGAGCAAAGAAAAGCGGGGCATTGGTACTATGATAGTGGCAACGGTTGGCGTGTTTGGTGCTGTGGTAGCGGGCTTTATGGGCGATGTAATTACTAACTGGCGCTGGAGCTTTTACATTGGCGGAGCTATGGGTTTAGTACTTTTGGTTTTAAGGATTGGGGTTTTTGAATCAGGTATGTTCGAAAAAGTAAAACAAAGCAACATTAGTAAAGGAAATTTTTTCGACCTGTTTAAGACAAGACATCGTGCGCTGCAATACTTAAGTATTATTATGATAGCTGTGCCTGTATGGTATGTAATGGGCATTTTGATCACCTTTGCGCCTGAAATATTTGTGTCTATTGGTGTAACGGATTTTAAGCCCGATGCCGGGAAATCGATCATGTATGCTTATTTAGGAATTACTGCCGGAGATGTGGCCAGCGGCGCCATAAGCCAGTGGTTAAAAAGCAGGAAAAAAGCATTGTTATTGTTCTTAATAATGACAGTAGCATCGGTTTTTCTTTATTTTAATATAGCTACGCTGTCAGAGTTTCATTACTACATCATTATCACCATTATTGGTTTTGCAACCGGCTATTGGGCAGTTTTTATGAGTACCGCCGCCGAATTATTTGGTACCAATATCCGTGCAACGGCTACTACAACGGCTCCCAACTTTGTGCGTGGTGCTGTTATCTTCTTATCTTTCGGTTTCAGGTATTTTGAAACTGTTTTTGTAAATCCTGATGGCAAACCCGATTCTCAAATGGCAGCTATTGTAGTTGGCATAATAGTTGGAGTATTAGCTTTACTGGCATGGTTTAATTTAAAAGAGACCTTCCATAAAGATCTAAATTATACCGAATAAAATGAAAAAGACATTAGTAATAGGGGCTTCAGAAAATCCGGAACGTTATGCTTTTAAAGCAATGACAAGTCTTTCAAAACATGGTGTTGAAAATATTGGCCTTGGTTTAAAAGAAGGCGAAGTTGCCGGAAGTAAAATTGTAACCGGCAAACCACAATTTACAGATATTGATACAGTTACGCTTTATGTTGGTACGCGTAATCAAGGCGAATGGATAGATTATTTAATTGGCCTGAAACCAAAGCGCATTATCTTTAATCCCGGAACCGAGAACCCTGAATTTTATGCAAAAGCAACTAAAGCAGGTATAGAATGTGTTGAAGGTTGTACCTTAGTAATGCTTAGCATTGGCAATTTTTAAAAATGGAATTCATCCTTAAAGACTTTAAAGACCTTAGCAATATTCAGCTTTTTGAAATTTATAATTTAAGGAGCGAAGTGTTTATTGTGGAGCAAAATTGTGCTTACCAGGATGTGGATAATACCGATAAAGTGGCAAAACATCTTTTGATCATGGAGGCTGAAACCCTTGCTGCGTATGCCCGTATCATCCCTCCCGGCGTTTCATATAAAGAAGCTTCCATTGGCAGGGTAGTGGTTAAAAAAACTTTTAGGGGAAAAGATCTTGGCAAAATTTTAATGAAAGAATGTATTCGGGAAATGACTGTGCTTTATCCTAAACAAGAGATCGTAATTTCTGCGCAAAGCTATCTTCTTAAATTTTATACTGAGCTTGGTTTTAAAGCCGAAGGAGAAGAATATCTTGAAGATAATATCCCTCACACCAAAATGAGGTTGAAGTCCTGATCAGTTTACAACAGCATGTGTTTAATAAAATTTATTAAAACTACGCGAAAATACTGCAGTATTTTCTGTAAATTTGATATGATGTCCCGGTTCAATAAGATATTTTATTTTTTAAGTATTATTTTTTTCTGTCTGCAGATCGCATTTGGGCAAACACAGCGCTTTGCCGATCAGCTGCCAACAGTAAAACGTTATCTGCAAAAAGATGTAGTGGATACTGTTGAAGGCATTAAAATGTACAACCGTTTAATTGAAGCTATTGGTGGCGACTCCGTTACCTACAACAAACAAGGGTATAACAAACAAGGCTGGAACGAAGATTATTATGTAAGCGGAAAATTATTACACCGCGGTTATTACATTGATGGAAGGGCAATTGTGTTTAAGAATTTTTTCGAGAACGGCCAATGCGAGCGCACGGTTGTTAATCCCGATCCTTTACATTGTAACATTGAGATATTTTACGAGAATGGAAAACAACGCCGCCAGGTAAATTATTATAACGGACTTCCACAAAAATTGTATGAGTTTTATGTGAACGGTTTACCAAAGTATACCGAAGAAAATGAAAAAGAAATGAAATACCTTACCATTAAAAAAACATGGTATGATAACGGGCAGATAGCTGAGATAATGGAGATCTCAGACCTTAAAGCTAAAAAATACACACAAAAATTGTTTTACGAAAATGGCCAGGTAAAAGGCGAAGGGCCTTTGGTATTGTCAATTGACGGTAAATCGTATGTAAAAGATGGTACCTGGAATTTTTACGACAGTAATGGTAAAAATAAACGCAGCGAAAAATTCAATGCTGCTAAGTTAACTTCCAATTAATTGGAGTTAAGTGGTGTTTCTTTAAATAATCATTGGTCTTACTAAAATGTTTACTGCCAAAAAAGGCACCACGGGCCAATGGCGATGGGTGTGCGGCGGTTAAGATCAAATGCTTGTCCTTATCAATTAATTCAGCTTTGGCAATGGCATAAGCGCCCCATAAAAGGAATACAACATGTTTTTTTTCATTGCTCACTAATTTTATAAGTGCATCGGTAAAATGTTGCCAGCCAAAATTTTTATGACTGCCGGGTAAGCCTGCTTGTACCGTTAATACCGCATTTAGGAGCAATACACCTTGTTGCGCCCAGGCCTCAAGATTACCCGTTTCGGGGATTTGAAAACCGGGAATATCAGTCGCTAATTCTTTAAAAATATTTTGCAGGCTGGGCGGTTTACGCACGCTATCAGTAACTGAAAAGCTCAGGCCATGCGCCTGGCCGGGCCCGTGGTAAGGATCCTGGCCAATGATAACCACTTTTATTTTTTCGAACGGGCAAAGCTGAAGGGCATTAAACACTTGTTTAGCCGGCGGGTATACAGTTTGCGTTTTATAAGCAGTATTAACCTGGGCCTGTAAAGCAGTGTAATAAGGTTTATCAAACTCCGGTTGCAGAAGCTGATTCCATTCAGTGGAAAGCGTTTTAATGGCCATGTTAGTACTAACGTTAAATTGTTATTAAATACTGTACAAAAGTACATGCATTTAGTTTTGATAAATAAAAAAATTGTTTAAATTTATAATCTATAACACAAGAATTTATGAAAAAATTAGTTTCCCTATCAATTGTTGCTTTATTTGTTGCTATCAGTTTTAGTTCTTGCAAGAGCCATGAAAAATGTCCTGCATATTCTAAAGTAGAGAAGAGCAATAAGCGTTCAGTTTAATCTTATTAAAGGGGTTTGATTCCTCTTTTTTTGCACATATCTATTTAACATAATGTTAATTATATATATTTATATTAAGCTGGTTTGGTGCGTAAATGCTCAGTTTCTGTAATTATGATTGTGTTTAAATAGCGTGCATTGATCGAAAAACTTAAAAGAATTCTCGCTTCATTCTAGCTCACACTTACACTAAACGTATCGTCCAATCTGTTCCTTTTCTGCGACATATTAATCTTTCTTTCTATCTATCCCTATAAGGCTGAATTAAATCATTTAATGTTTTTGTAATGTTCTTTGTTCCGTCAATGAGTTTTTCTATTTGCTCAAACGTGTAATATTTTATAGTTCGATTTGACCAATATTCACTTTGTTCCGTTTTATTGTGTTCTACTTTCGATTTAAATACAGTTATTGTTGGTTCACCGGTTTTAGCATTAAGATTAATTTGCCAAACACCATGTATTAATGAATTTCTGTCATTTTTAATTGCTCTTATATCAATACAAAGACTTTTTAACTCGTCGTCTTTATATTTATAGAATTTATTTATTTTCATTAATAATTGAAGATTTTTGTCAAGACTATTTTCTTCTATTAAATGTAAACCAACAACGACTTCAAGATTAACTATAAACGCAATCAGATCTTGAACTAATTGTTCTAATTCAGAAAACGATGTTGATAATACGCCAAGTTTACGATAACCTTCATTTAATGTATCTTTATCTGCATTCATTAAAAGAATGCTCTTTACTTTAAACTTTACTTCTTTTTCCATTATTATTTAATAATACAAAAACCCTCACTTTTCTGGTGATTTAATAGTCTTCTTATACTAATGTGATTGTTATTATTTTTTTCATGCCTTTAGGGTTAAACAAACCTACAACATATTAATTGTAAAAACACCTACTGCCAGCAGTAGGTAAAATTGCTTAGTGACTTAGCTGTATGGGACTAGATTAAAGTCTCAAAAAGGAAAGTAAGAGCTGCCAGTACAATTAAAATTGCACTGCCTATTAACGTTCTTCTTAGTAAATTACTCATATATCAAATTTAGTGAAAATTAAACAATTTATTCTGGTATATCCTTTCCTCGGAAAGTCGAAGGAATTCTACTGAGTTAAAACAATAATTTATTTACTTGCATATCAACGGGAAAGGAATTAATTGGCTTTGCATTTTGGAAATAAATTAAAAGAAATTGCTGGAGGAATTGCCTTTATTGGTTGGTATTGCTTTTTTAGCTGAAAATATTAGATAAATTATATCAAAAAACCCTCACCAATTGGCGAGGGTTTTATTTTAGAGTTTTTGTAAAAGAATCCAAGTTGTTCCGTGTGAATTTCCACCAACCGTATTACATGGTGGAAACTTTTCACCGTTAGAAAGCGGTATTTTTTGATTGGGGTGCACTGAGCACTGATACATGCCTGATTGCTGGCATACTTCTCCTGTGTTTGGCATTTTTATATAATTTAATTGGTTTAAGTAAAACTAAACCATAAAAATGTAAAAAACACCTACTGCTGGCAGTAGGTAAAAGGTAATATAATTTCTCGTTATATTATGTAGTTTAGGACGTAAAAATTAGTTAAATTAGATTTATGGATGTAATTGTAGATTCTCATCATAATAGGCCACCTGTACTCATCCAAAATAGGCCACTCATTCTCACCAAAGTGTACCATTGATTCTCATTCAAAATAGGCCACTTTAAAAAGGGTTGTTTTAAGA
>JACDED010000193.1 GCA_013816615.1 Bacteroidota bacterium | reverse complement strand
GTATTTATGAGAGCCGCACAAAAAATAAGATCTTAAGATTAGAAGCAGAGGCGCTGTTAAAAAAACAATACACCAGTAATTTAAATGCATTCACAGCAAAAAACACCGAACAAATAATTCGTCATTTTAACGAAAAGAAAATTGACATTTTAAATGCAAGAAAAAAACTGAATGACGAACAGACTACTACGGTAGAAAAACTTTGGTCAATTAAACACATTACAAAAGATGATTATTTAAAGGCCATTCAAAACACAACAGATATAAATGCGCAGTACAACGTTTATAGAAATTATAATGAGGCGCAAATAACAAACAGGGCAAAGTTTGATTTCGACCTTCCTATTTTAGACCTTGACCTGGCCAAATTGTTTGAAAACGCAAATGTAAACCCGGTTGATACTTCGGTTACTCTTCCCAATAGTGAAATTGCACGCTTAAAATCTGCTTTCATAAATGATGTAAGCTTTAGTACCTATGCACGCTACAGTTATTATGATGTTTATAATAACAACTCTCCCAACCGTTCGTTTATGTCTGTTGGCATGAATTTATCCATACCATTAGCGTTTAATCAAAAGGAGAAAAGGGAATATTATAGTATACAAGGCCATCTCTTAACTCAAAAAGAAGAAGTGGTTAATCATGACACACAGCTTAACTTGCTTAATTATTATTACGAGTATCAATATAAATTAAAGCAGTTTAAAAATTTATACCACAAACGGTTGGTGTTTTTAGAATTACTGCGTACTGAACGTGTAAAAAATGATCTTCATGATATGGAGTTCAATCCAAACACAGCTTTATTTATTTTAGATGATTACTGGAGTAACGCTATTGAGCTTTTAGATCTTAAACAAGATATGTACAAGATCTTACTCACGCTAAAAACAAAATTACCAAACGTTAGTACTGCAGAATACACAAAGCCGCTAAACTTAAGCAACCTAAACATTACCGCTTCTAATCCGCCGTTTAAAGCTGTGTATGTTTGGAGCGATGCATTTAAAAATCATTCGCAAACAGTTATTAACGAGTATTGCAAAGTAAACGATTTCAACCCTGTTTTAATTTCTTACAATACTACCAAGCTTTATTTACAAGATGTTTCTGAATTTATTTCAAAAAATTACACTTCAAATATTCATTTAATGTTAGGCAGCAATAAATTATTAAATACCGGTTTAAACGGTTATTTAGATAGTTTAAAAAAGAATATAAAGCTTTCGTTTGTAAAAGGAATTCATTTAGATCTTGAGCCACACACCTTAAAAGATTTTAAAGAGAACAAAGAAAAATCCTTTGAAAATTATATTGTTGTTTTAAAACAGGCTAAAAAATTTGCGGATGATAATAAATTAGAATTATCTGTTTCTATCCCTTTAAGTTACCCTGAAAATGTATTGGAAGAGTTAAACAAAACCTGTAATAACGTTTACTTAATGGCTTACGAAAATGTGGATGTAGATTTTATTTCAAAAAAATCGGCCGAAGAAAAAGCGATCTTAAAAACAAAATGCGTTTTAGCGTTACGCACTAAAGATTTTGATAATAGAACAGAAATGGATCAGCTCTTTAAAAAATTAGGCTTTGTAAAAACAGCTTATCACGATCTGGATGATCTTATCAAATTTGATAACACAAGTATTAACGTGAAGGAAGAAAAATAGAAATGAAAAGTGTAAACTTTCAAAGGAATAAAGCATTAATACGAGTTGTTAACGAACAACATGTTAAGAAGCAGCGAAACTGGGACAGGATCCTATATCTTGGTTTGCTTGGTTTGTTTCTTGTATTTGTAATTTATTATTTAATAACAAAATATTTATTTATCCACGCATACGGCCACGTTATTATTGAAAGCACCCGTATTCGCTTAACAGATGATGCGCGTATAATTGAATTTTATGTAAAAGAAGGTGATAGGATAGAACGAAACGATACTTTATTTTCTTATGCTTTAGACCGAGACGATGATATAAGTGGTAACTCTTCGTATGCACAATCGGTTAATATTGGCTCCATAGAAGGGGGCTCGCGCGATGATTGGTGGGTGAAAGAAATTTATGCTTTAAAGAAAAAAACAGCTTTAAATAATATTGATATTTCTGAAAACGAAAATTTAATTAACGGTTATAAAAAAGAAATAAAGCGAATTTCGAATGAGGTTATTTTAGATGTATTACCAAAAACACGTTTAGAATATATTCAAAACGAAATGGTAAACCTGCATGTACAAAACAAAAAGCTTGAAAAAGAAAATCGTGAACTTAACAGTTTAATGAAAAGCCTTGGGCCCGCTAAAAAATCAAGAAAAATTAATGGTGTAAATATTCGCACAAAAAAAGGCGGCGGCGCAGCGGGTGATAAACAAGGCGTAGAAAAACTGGACTTTAGTGAAGAGCTTTTAACCCAGGCAAAGTACTTTAAATCGCCAATGAGTGGTATTGCTACGCGCATTTATATTCACACTTACGAAACTGCATTAAAGAGCGAGGAGATAATGGCGCTTCACGAAGCCGAGCCGGCTTATATTAAAGCTTATTTTGAACAGGAAGATCTTCGTCATTTTAAAGAAGGCGACCTTTTCCGGATCGAATTTCCGGATGGAACAATAAGCAAAGGAATTTTAAAACGTTTTTATATTGCCACTTACACTTTACCTGAAGAATTTCAAAAAAAATACGAACCAACTACACGAAGTATTGCTGCGGATATCTATCCGATAGATTCACTGGAAATAAAAAGATGGAAAACCTTCTACAAAATGAGCGTAGATATTTCTAAATTAAAACTTTAATTACGATGGAGACATTAGTAAAAAATAAATTTGAGTTCCACGATAACGTTTTAAATTTTTCGAATAAAACATTTTATTATATCGAAAGCTTTAGCTCGTTAAAAATTGAAACCCTTAGTAAATATGACGCTATTATTCTAGATGCGCGTGATATTGAATTTGCGCGTATTATTTTAAAAAAATTCAGAAGCCACTCTAATATTGAATTTTATTTAAAACCTATTTTTTTAATAAACAGCAAAACCAACGAAGATCCTTTATTAAAAGAATTGATTGATGGTATTATTATTTCTTTTGACCAGATCTCTGAAACAATAAATGATATTAACCAGATCCATTTAAAGACCGCACAGTTAGAAAGCTCTACCTCTAATTCTTTTGAAATACAATTATTTAAGAAGGTGCTGAATTTTATGTTCACCCGCGAAACAAATACTTTTACACCTCATCCTGATATTCTTTCTTCTATTGGCTATTGTTATCCGACTATTTCGGTAAACTTTGAAACCTTTGAAGAAGCAAAAGTTTTAGAATTATTAGAGTGGGCCGAAAAAGAAAACCTCTTTTGGCCCGATTTTTTTGACCGGGTTTATTTATGCAGCAACTGTAAGAACGGGCATTTGTCGTATCGTGAAATTTGTCCGAATTGCGATTCTGCAAACATGCGCTCTGAAGATCTTGTGCATCATTTTCCTTGCGGTTATATTGGCGCCATTAGTGATTTCAAAAACAATGTAGATACTGTTTTAAATTGTCCTAAGTGTACAAAAAATTTAAGGCATATAGGTGTCGATTACGATAAACCTTCTATTATTAATCATTGCCAAAACTGTAACGAGGTTTTCCAGGATTACTTAGTAAAAGCGAAATGTGCGCATTGTAAAACAGATACCGACGTGCAGTTCTTATTATCCAAAAACATTAACGTTTATAAATTAACCAAAAAAGGAAGGACCGCTGCTGTGGGTGGAATTTCCGCATCAGACTTTGCTTTAAGCAATGAGATATTTGGTACCGTTAATTTAAAAACATTTGCTACCATGATGCATTACGAACAGGAGCGTATAAAAAACAACGCCTTGTTAAATGCCAACGTAGTAATTATTTATATCGAAAACATTTTTGATCTGTACCGTAAAATTGGTAAATCAAAAGAGCGTGAGTTGTTAGCCGAGTTTGTGAATATTGTACGTGATAATATTACACCTGCCGATTTTATTTGTATCAATAACCCCTCGGTATTAAGTGTTTGTATTAATGATGTGCCCTTGGTAAATGCCGAGTTAATGGTCTCAAAGATCACTTCTAAATTACAGGAGTTGGTATCAAATAATTTTGATGGCTTTGTTTTAAATGTTTTTACACAAACCGTTATATTAAGCAAAGAGCAATCATTCGATAAACAATTGCATCATTTAATTAAAGAAATAGTTGAGAAGGGATGATAGACGCCTTTGATGAATTTGTAAATTACATTACCACTGTTGGTCCGCTAAAATTATTGCGCATCTTTTGGTTCTTTGTGTTTTTTGAATTCGCGCGCTTCTTTCTTTTCGAGCTATTTGTAGTTATTGTTTGGAAAATTAGAGAACCTGTTCGTAAAAAATTATATGCCAACGCGCGCCGTAGATTATTTATTGAAAGGCCTTTGGTTTCTGTTATCGTTCCAGGAAAAAATGAAGGCTTACATATTTACAAGCTTGCAAATTCATTAAAAGAACAATCCTATAAAAATTTTGAATTTATTGTTATTGATGATGGTTCTGATGATGATACGGAGCGCATTTGTAAAAGCCTACAAAAAAATGGTTTTATCGATCTTTTCTTAAGAAACGAAGTGCGCGGCGGAAAAGCTTCTGCAGCAAATTTAGGTTATCGTTTTTCTAAAGGCTCTATCATTGTTCATCTTGATGCTGATTGCAGCTATGATAACGATGCGCTCGAAAAAATTATTATTCCTTTTTATTTAAATGATAACGTAGGTTCGGTTGGGGGAAATATTTTAGTACGTAATTATCGCGAAAATCTTTGTACTACTTTACAGGCTATTGAATATTCAGATACGATTTCTGTTGGACGTATCACATCCAGCGCATTAGGAATTTACCGTGTTGTATCCGGAGCGTTTGGTGCATTTAGGCGCGAAGCTTTAGACCGTGTTGGCGGCTGGGATATTGGCCCGGGCCTTGATGGCGACATTACCGTTAAATTAAGAAAATTGGGATACAGTATTGTTTTTGAGCCGGAAGCCATTTGCCAAACGAGTGTACCCAACACATTTAAAAAATTAGTAAAACAACGTTTGCGTTGGGATAAATCTATTATCCGCTTCAGGGTAAGAAAACACCGCGATGTATTTTATCCGAATGCCACATTTAGTTTTTCTAACTTTGTTTCAAGCGCAGAAAACATTACATACAATTTATTATTAAATATTAAGTGGTGGTTGTATCTGGTAGATATGGTTATGCATTACACTTCTTTATTATGGTTTATTTTTCCCTTCAACATTTTATTATATACCGTAAATAATTTTTTAAAGTTCCTTATTTTTTCTCTGTTCCGGAACAGAAAGAACGCGCCAGTCATTTATTTTATCCCTTATTTGCCCTTAATGGTTATTTATTTTGGTTATTATTTGCGCCTGGTAAGATCAGTGGCGTATATACAGGAGTTTTTCTTTAAACGCTCTTATAAAGACGCCTGGAACCCTCCTAAATCATCAAGCCACGCAAAAGAGTTAGGGATTTAATTGCAGTTAACCTGCACAAAACAGCGCTTTACCGATAAAAACCGCAGCCCCGCTTAAACACACTTTATAAGTGATTTCATTTAAAGTAATTTTATCGTCCATTCGTCTTCTTATACCAAATTCATATATAATATAGTCCAATTTTGCTTATTTGATTTTATTTGCTATATTTGGACTATATTATAAATGGATATTATGGCT
>JACDED010000077.1 GCA_013816615.1 Bacteroidota bacterium | reverse complement strand
GTTATCGCCCAATTTAACAGGAAAACTGTTTGGTAATAACGAAATAACTTTCATATCGCTTGTAATACTGTAAACAGCTGTAGCTTTTCCTGAAAAAACATTTTTCTTCACTTCAAAGCTTCCATCATTAACCGCCGGATAATCTACTGCACCGGCAACTAAACCTGCTTTTAACTTAGCGGCTAATCTTGGGGCAACTGCTTTTCCAACAATATCAAAAGCAAAAATAATTATTTTGGCACTTTCAGCTTTAGCAGCTTGCTCAACAGCAGCGCTAATGAACATAGCATCTGCATTCATTTTATCGTTTTTAAGCGATAAAATTTTTGTTGCGCCTGCTTTGCCAATTTCTTCTAATTGCTCAGCAGTAGCATTGTTTACAATAGCAGTAACGCTTGATCCGGTAAGCTCAGCTACTTTTGCAGCGTAATTAACACATTCTAAAGATGCTTTTTTTACGCGGCCCTTATTAATTTCTGTATAAACCAGTACTGACATTTTATATAGTTTTAGTTTGTAAAATTCTTAATTAAATTACTTTAGCTTCAGTATGTAATAACTGTACTAATTCATCCAGGTTATCTTCGCTGATCATTTTAACAGTAGTACGACCGGGATTTAAAACGTAAGATTTAATTGCAGTTAAAGGTGTTGAAGCGCCCGCAGGCACAATTGTTAAAGGTTTTGTTCTTGCGGCCATAATACCGCGCATATTTGGTATGCGTTGTTCTGCCATACCTTTTGCACAGCTAATTACAAGTGGTAATTCACATTCTACCACCTGGGTACCGCCATCAACATCCTGTTCAACAGTAGCTTTATTTGCGGCAATATCAAGCTTTGTAGCCAGTGATACGAATGGCAGATCTAATACGCCTGCTATCATACCGCCAACTGAAGCGCCATTATAATTAATAGTTTCTTTTCCAACCAAAATAAGGCCGTAACCATTTGCTTTAGCATAATTGGCAATTTGTTCAGCAACAAAAAAAGCATCAGGGCCTTCACCGTCAATTCTTACTGCATCATCTGCACCTAGGGCCAAACCTTTACGGATAGTAGCTTCGCTATCAATTAAACCCACGTGAATAAGAGTAACTTTTTCTGCAAGATTAGCTTCTTTTAATTCTAAAGCCCTTACTAAAGCATACCATTCATCGTAAGGATTGATTACAAAAGTAATTCCTGCATTATTAAATTTTGTATCACCATCTGTAAACTGAATTTTTGAAGTTGTATCAGGTACATTGCTTATTGCTACTAAAATTTTCATATCTAAAAACAATTAATTTTTTAAGAGTTGCAAAAATATAAAATAAAATCCCTAATTACAATCCATTTTTAGGGAATAAAGCCCCATTTTTTCTAATATTTTAAACATTTTAGGTAAAATGAATTGTAAGCCTAAAGTGTAACCGCAAATTTTCACTATCTTTACATAATACAATCAGAATGTATGGACGTAAAATCACAATTAATAGAGATCCTAAAAAAAGAAGATTACACTTTTAACCAGTTGGCAGAATATCTTGGCATGAGTGAAGCAGAGCTAACGGATGCTTTAAACAATAAAACACTAGAATTAAGAAACCTTGAATTGATTTCAAAAGCACTTAGAGTACCATTATATAGTTTTTTCCGATCAGAGAATTTTAAGCTCGATTACAAAGAAAAACCTTATTACATAAACAAACTTTTAACTGAAGAAGATGCCAATAAAGATGCTAATTCTCTTCAGGGAGAAATTGACCTTTTAAAGCAAATTATTTATTTAAAAGAAGAACAACTCAAAAGACTTAACGTAGCTAAATAACCATTTAGGCGTTAATGAGTATATTTGTATTATAATTAAATATGGCATCCGATCTTTTTATTACTTTTTTACTGATCTTATTAAATGGTTTTTTTGTTGCCGGGGAATTTGCTTTGGTAAAAGTTCGTGCTTCCCAATTAGATGTTAAAGCACAAAAAGGAAGTTCCAGAGCAAAGCTTGCCAAAACCCTTTTAGAAAAACTAGACGCCTATCTTTCTGCCACACAATTAGGCATTACCCTTGCATCTTTAGCGTTAGGTGCCGTTGGTGAAGAAGTTATTTCGCATTTTGTAATTGGCATATTTGCTAAAACCGGTATGGTAACAAATCCGGTAACAGTGCACAGTATTTCGTTACCAATTGCATTGGCATTGCTTACTTTTTTACATGTTACTTTAGGCGAGCAAATTCCGAAAATGATAGGTATTAAATACAGTATGGATACTTTACTTGTATTTGCCTGGCCTTTACGCATCTTTTATTTTATTTTCTCTCCGTTCATTTGGTTGTTAAACAAAACATCCAGCATGGTGCTTCGTATAATTGGTGTTAAAAAAGTAGGTGAAGATGATGTGCATACCGAAGAGGAATTACGTTTAATATTAACCGAGAGTGAAGAGGGTGGAGCAATTAAACCAAGTGAAAATGAATTGATCCAAAACGTTTTTGATTTTGATGACCGTATTGTAAAACAAATTATGGTGCCTCAAAATCGTGTGGTAGCATTGGATGTAGAGCTGGGTCGTGGAGAAATTACCAAACGTGTTATTGAAGAAGGTTTTTCGCGGATCCCGATCTATTTGGGAGATATTGATAATGTAATTGGTATTGTTCACAGTAAAGATCTTTTAAAAGCCTTGATAGAGAACCGTTTCAGAACCTTAAAAGATATTATGCGTCCCGTACATTTTATTCCTGAAAGCATGAAGATCAATGAATTACTACGTGATTTTCAAAAGCACCACATTCAAATGGCTATTGTTACCAATGAGTTTGGCTCTACGGCAGGTTTAATTACCATGGAAGATATTATTGAAGAATTGGTTGGTGAGATACAGGATGAACATGATGAGGAAAAACCAAACGTTGAGAAAAAAAGCGATACAGAGTTTATTGTAAATGCACAGGCAACGATTGCGGATGTGAACGAAGCCTTACCAATTGCTTTACCTGAAAACACTCATTACGAAACAGTTTCAGGTTATATTAATTATATTTTTGGAAGGATCCCCGCTGTGAACGATAAGCGTAAAAAAGATGGTTACGAATTAACTATTTTAAAACGCACACGCCAAAGCGTTGATACCGTAAGATTAAAAATGTTAGAAGAGAACGAAGAATGAACCAAAGCTTAAACGCTAAATATTGGGACGATCTTTATCTTAATAATGACAAACCCTGGGATATGGGCCAGGTTTCTCCACCCTTAAAAGCTTATTTTGATCAGCTCACTAACAAACAAATTTCTATTTTAATTCCGGGTGCCGGAAATGCTTACGAAGCCGAATACCTTGTAAACAATGGATTTACAAATGTTTTCGTTTGTGATTATGCTTCTTTACCATTACAAAATTTACTAGAACGTTGTCCGCAAATTAAGCCTGAAAATTTATTGCAGGAAGATTTTTTTAAGATGGAAAATAAAAAATTCGATCTTATTGTTGAACAAACTTTTTTCTGCGCTATAGACAGATCTTTAAGAAAAGAGTATTTCGAAAAAATGAATGATCTACTTAATCCAAAGGGAAAATTAATAGGACTTTTATTTAACGATACATTAAATGATGATCGTCCACCCTTTGGTGGGACTAAAGAGGAATACGAAGGCTATTTTAAAGATATCTTTTCGCCAAAAGTATATGAAACTGCTTACAATTCTTTAAAGCCAAGGGTAGGAAGAGAGTTATTTATGAATCTTGAAAAACCTAACCACAAAGCATACTAAGAAAAGCGCGAAGGACACAAAGAATATTTTGTGATCTTTGTAAAACTTTGTGATCTTAGTGGTTATTAAGAACTTAAATTCAACACTAAAAACTAATAAAGGTGAACCAACGCGAATTATTTTTAAGGCATGTAGCGCAAACATCCGATCTGCCTTTGCTTGGCGTTGATATAAATATTAAAGTAGCAAAAGGTGTTACTTTAACCGATGCAAACGGAAAAGAATATATTGATCTTATTAGCGGAATTTCAGTTAGTAACGTTGGGCATTGTCATCCAAAAGTTGTGAAAGCAATTAATGAGCAGTCGCAAAAATTCATGCATTTAATGGTGTATGGCGAATTTAATCAAAGTCCGCAGGTAACATACGCCAAACAATTAACCGATCTTTTGCCACCGCAATTAAATACAGTTTATTATACTACCAGTGGCAGTGAAGCCACAGAAGGCGCTTTAAAATTAGCAAAACGTGTTACAGGCAGAACAGAAATTATCTGTTTTAAAAATGCCTATCACGGTAGCACGCATGGCGCATTAAGTGTAATGGGCGATGAGTTCTTTAAAAATAGTTTTCGCCCACTATTGCCCGATATCAAAATTTTAGAATACAATAATTTAAAAGACCTTGAACAGATCTCTTCTAAAACCGCTACGGTTATTATTGAACCTATACAGGGCGAAGCCGGTGTTAGAAAAGCTGATGAAGCATTTTTAAAGGCATTACGCCAGAAATGTGATACACATTGTGCTATCTTAATTTTTGATGAAATTCAAACAGGTTTTGGTCGTACAGGTTCTTTATTTGCCTTTGAGCAGCCGGAGGTTGTACCTGATGTTTTATTAATTGCAAAAGGTATGGGTGGTGGTTTACCGGTTGGTGCTTTTATTTCTTCCACTAAATTAATGGGTTGTTTAACCAACGATCCGGTACTTGGTCACATAAATACATTTGGTGGTAATGCGGTTTGTGTAGCCGCTGCAAAAGCAACATTAGAAGTTATTATAGAAGAAAAGCTTTCAAACCGCGCTAAAGAAATTGAAAGGATAATTAAAGATAATCTTCAGCATAAATTAATAAAAGAACTGCGTGTGTTTGGTGCCTTGGGTGCGGTTGATTATGGTAATGAAGCATTAAATATGCAGGTTATTAAAGCCTGTATTCAAAATGGGGTTATAACAGATTGGTTCTTATTCTGTTCTACAGCCATGCGTATAGCGCCGCCTTTAACAATTACCAAAGAAGAGTTAATTAGTTCTTTACAAAAAATTAAGCAGGTTTTAGATGCTATCTAATTGTAAAATTGTTATTTTTATATTCTAAAATTAAAAGTCATGGGATTATTTGATAAACTGAAAAATGAATTCATTGATATTATCGATTGGGTTGATAATACAAATGATACGATCGTATGGAAATTTCCACGTTACCAAAATGAGATAAAAATGGGCGCAAAGCTTACTGTGCGCGAAAGCCAGATAGCTGTATTTATGAATGAAGGTAAAATTGCCGACGTGTTTCAACCTGGTATGTATACACTTAGCACAGAAAACACACCCTTACTTGCAACATTAAAAGGCTGGAAGTATGGATTTAACAGCCCTTTTAAGGCAGATATATTTTTTATTAGCACAAAGCAATTCATTGATCAAAAATGGGGGACAAAAAACCCTATTACATTAAGCGACCCGCGTTTTGGTTTTATTGAATTAAGAAGCTTTGGTTCATTCGCATTTAGAGTAACTGATGGGGCTAAATTTATTAAAGAAATTGCAGGTACTGATGAAAATTTTACAACAGAAGAAGTAACTGAGCAATTGCGCAGCATGATCGTAACTAAGTTTACAGATGCTGTTGGCGAAGGAAATATCCCTGTTGAAAAATTTGCGGCTAATATGGATGAGCTTTCAAAACTTGGACATGATAAATTAAATGCAGACTTTTTAGAGTATGGTTTAACGATCACTAAATTTTTAGTTGAGAACGTTTCGATGCCGGAAGAATTGAAAAAAGAAATTTTCAATTACTCTCGTTTAAATGCAATTGATATGAATAAATTAGCGCAATTCAATACAGCAAATGCTATTGGTGATGCCGCTAAAAATCAAGGGCTTGGTGGAGCAGGAGTAGGCATGGGTGTTGGAATTGGCATGGGTAATATGATGACCAACATGATGAATAACAGTATGAACAATCAGAATCAAAACCAAAATAATGGCGTTGTTCCGCCACCGCCGCCAATAGTTCAGTTTCATGTAGTTGTAAACGGTGCACAGGCAGGTCCTTTTAATCTGGAGCAACTTCAAATTATGGCAACCTCAGGCCAATTAGCAAAAACAAGTCTTGTTTGGAAAGCAGGAATGCCAAATTGGTTAGCTGCCGAAACACAGGCTGAATTGCAAGGCTTGTTTAATAACGTGCCGCCGCCAATTATGTAATATTCTTATTATTTTAAAACAAAAGCCCCTGTTTAAAAGCAGGGGCTTTTGTTTTAGGAAGAATTATATTTTATTTCCCCATTAAAAGGTATTAATTTTGGCCCATGAAATTTTTACAGAGGCTTAAGTTCTACGGGTTTGGTTTTGGATTGGGATTATTAATTGTATTCGCTATGTTTGGCACACGCAGTTGTGTTACACCAAACGAACAAAAAATGCAGGAACTTGTTTACCAGCAATTTAAATTATCTGAAAAAGCCGCCTGCAAATTAAAATGTATTATGAAGAATGAAATGCTTCTTAAAATAGAATTAAGGCATTTTGAAGTGAATTACGATGTAAGTACCATTCATAAAAAACCTTGCGGCGAATATTATATCCAACCTAAAAAAGAATTTGAAGCTCAATACAATTATAAATTGATCATTAATGATTGCGATACGATCTCGAAAATTGATGACATAAGTATTCCTGCAACCTTTACCTGCAATTGTCAATAGCACCTTTATATAACGACGAGAGCTTTATGCGTGAAGCTTTAAAGGAAGCTCAAAAAGCATTTGATAAAGATGAGATTCCCATTGGTGCTGTAATTGTAGCAGAAAATAAAATAATAGCCCGGGCGCATAATTTAACCGAAACACTTAACGATGTAACCGCGCATGCCGAAATGCAGGCAATAACTGCAGCAGCTAATTATATTGGTGGTAAGTATTTAACGGATTGCACGCTTTATGTTACCATTGAACCTTGTGTAATGTGTGCCGGAGCGCTTGCCTGGAGCCATATTACTAAAATAGTGTATGGCGCCGCCGAAACTAAAAAAGGCTTTTCTGTTTTAGAAAAAGGTGTCCTTCATCCAAAAACAGTAGTGTTAAAAGGTATTTTAGCTGATGATTGTGAACGAATTATGAAGGATTTTTTTATTAAGAAGCGCAAATAATTGTTTTTGGCATTATTTTTGGATAACTTTGAATATAAATCTGGCAATCATTAAAACTAAATAACATGAAAATTTTAAAGACTTTATCTGTTTCATTTTTATTAGGGGTAGCGGTACTTAATTCTACTGCTTTTGGTAAAAACACTGGGGTTTCTGTTAATTTTTCAGAGATTCCCGTAAAAACTGTTTGTATTAAGCACGCTGCAGCTGTAGATGCTAATGCATTCTTTTCACAAGTAACTATGCTTTCGTTTGAAGTTTACAAAGCAGGGTCGGCAGATGAAGTAGCGAAGATCGTTAGCAGCCTTAAAAAGAATGCTGCTGTTGAAAGTGTTACAGAGGGTAAATTAAATGGCGACTACCAACAAATTACAATTACTTTAAAATCGGCTAAGAATAAAGCATGGTTTGCTTCAGAATTCAAAAAAGCAGGTTTAAATACTGTCCGAATTAATAACAACCCCATTGTTGAGGTTGATAAGATGTAATTTTTAAATAAATTAATTTTAAGAGCCAAACAAATTTGTTTGGCTTTTTTATTTTATACGTAATTTTAAAACATGATAAACGCACAAAAAATTTTATTCGATACTGTTCAACAAGCTTTAGTACACCTTTATAATATCAGCAACTCAACAATTACTTTTCAAAAAACAAGAAAAGAATTTGAAGGGGATTTTACTTTGGTAACATTTCCATTTATTAAAGAAGCAAAAAAATCTCCCGAAGTAGTAGGGCAGGAGATTGGCGAATTTCTTGTAAAGAACAATCCGCAGGTTTCTGCATTTAATGTTGTAAAAGGATTTTTAAATATTTCATTGACCAACGCATTTTGGTTGGGTTATTTCAATTCAGTAAAAGATCAAACCAGCATTGGATATAAAAAAGAGAAGAGTTCCGGCAAAACTATTATGTTGGAGTATTCTTCGCCCAACACTAATAAACCTTTACACCTTGGTCACGTGCGTAATAATTTATTGGGTTATTCGGTTGCACAGGTTTTAAAAGCAAACGGACATAACGTTATTAAAGCTAACATTATTAACGATCGTGGTATTCATATTTGTAAAAGTATGCTTGCCTGGCAAAAATTTGGTAATGGCGAAACACCTACCAGCACGGGTTTAAAAGGCGATTTTTTTGTCGGGAAATATTATGTGGCGTTTGATAAGGCATACAAAAAACAAATTGAAGAATTAATTGCTGCAGGAAAAACAAAAGAAGAAGCGGAAAAAAATGCGCCTTTAATGTTAGAAGCACAAGAGATGCTTCGTAAGTGGGAGGCCGGCGATAAAGAAGTGGTAGATCTTTGGAAGACCATGAACAACTGGGTGTATGAAGGCTTTGCTGTTAGCTATAAAACTTTAGGTGTTGATTTTGATAAAATGTATTATGAAAGCAATACTTATATACTTGGCAAAGAAATTATTGAAGAAGGATTAAAAAAAAATATTTTTTATAAAAAAGAAAACGGAAGTGTAGCCATTGATCTTAGTGCAGATGGATTGGATGAGAAAATTGTTTTGCGTAGCGATGGTACCAGTGTTTACATCACACAGGATATTGGTACTGCTATTGAACGTTTTAAAGAATTTCCACAGCTTAACCAACTTATTTATACAGTTGGTAACGAACAGGATTATCATTTTAAAGTTCTTTTTAAGATCCTTGAAAAGCTTGGCTACGACTGGGCTAAAGAATGTTATCATTTAAGTTATGGTATGGTTGAATTGCCTGAAGGAAAAATGAAAAGCAGGGAAGGTACAGTTGTTGATGCAGATGAATTAGTGGATGAAATGCTTTCAACTGCAACTGCAACTACAAAAGAATTAGGCAAAGTAGATGAATTTAATGAAGAAGGGCTTAAAGAATTAAATAGAACAATTGGCCTTGGCGCATTAAAATATTTTATTTTAAAAGTAGACCCTAAAAAGAAAATGCTTTTTGATCCTAAGGAAAGTATCGATTTTAACGGACACACAGGCCCTTTTATTCAATGGACACATGCAAGAACAAAATCTATTTTAAGAAAAGCCGATTTTAATTTCGAAAAAGAATCTGTAAACATCGAAATGAATTCTTTAGAAAAAGAGATCGTAAAATCTATTTATGATTTTGAAGGTGTTGTTGAAGAGGCTGGCGCATCCTTTAATCCGGCTTTAATTGCAAATTATATTTATGAAGTAACAAAATTATTTAATCGTTTTTATCATGATTATCCCGGTATTTTAAAAGAAGAAAACGAAAGCATAAAAACATTCAGATTACAGCTTTCTAAATTATGTGCACAAGCTATAGCAAACGCAATGAATTTATTAGGAATAAACGTGCCTGAAAAAATGTAAGGATTAAAATAATAAACTGTCAGTTCGAGTAGCGAAGCGTATCGAGAACTTCTCGATACAATTTTTGAAAGAACAGCAAAAATTTACTCGAAGTGACAAAATAAAAAGATAAATAAATGAAATTCTTTACCGATTTTTTTAAAGCTATAGGCAATTGTTTGAAAGCATTCTCAATAATTTTTGAGAAAGGTTTATGGCCTTATATGTTTATATTTTTATTTTTTTGGTTGGCACTTTGGATATTGAGTATTTATGGTTTATTTATCCTTGCAGACGGACTTTCGGATTGGTTAAGCAATTATATTGAGTTTAATTCCATTCCGCAAAGCGGTCACTGGCTTTCGTTTGCTAAACCCTATTTAATTGGTACGGTTTCCTTTTTAGTAAAAATATTGTTTAAGCTTGTTTTATGGTTTACAACCAGCACGCTTATTAAATATGTTCTATTAATGATCTTGTCGCCGGTGTTTGCCTTGTTGTCAGAAAAAGCAGAAGAAAAATTGACAGGAAAATCTTTTCCTTTCAGCTTAAAACAATTATTTAAAGATATTTTACGTGGCATTGCAATCAGCTTTCGTAATATGTTACTGGAATACTTTTTTATCTTAACATGCTTTTTTGTTTCTATTTTTTTTCCGCCTTTATTTATTATTACCACCCCGTTCTTATTGTTCCTGGGTTGGTATTTTGTAGGCTTTGCTTTGTTGGATTACAATAGCGAACGCCATAAATACGGCGTTTCAAAAAGTATTCAATTTATAAAGCAAAATAGAGGAACTGCCTGCGGAATTGGTTTTGTATATAGCTTTTTTATGGCACTGCCTTTCTTTCCCGGCTCAATTGTTGGCATTATGTTTGGACCTTCGGTTGGTGTTGTTGGCAGTACAATTTGCTTTATGGAAATAAATAAAATTGATACAATCGAAGTGAAAAAAGTATAATTAATTATACTCTTATACCAATGATGGTAACATCATCTATTTGCTCAAGATCTCCAACCCAATCTTTAAACGTTTTTTCTAAAATATCTTTTTGTTCCTGAACTGGTAAATGTGAGTTTATACGAAACAATTCTTTTAAATTCTTGCTCATGAATTTTTTACCCCTATCACCACCAAACTGGTCAGGAAAGCCATCTGTAATAGCAAAGATCATATCGCCTTTTTTAAGCTGAATTGTTTCCTGTACAAAACTTTCATTCTCTCTTTCATGTTTACCAACCGGCATTTTTTGCGGTTTTAATTCCAACAAAGTAGTTTCATGTTCCAGATCCTGTTTTACAATATAAACAGGATTGTTTGCGGCTGTCCACGTTAATATATTCGTTTTAAAATCAAACACCAGGCAACTACAATCCATGCCATCTTTACCACCTGTTTCACTGCCATCGTTAGAAAGGGTTTCAATAATTTGTTTACGGGTGTAATTTAAAATATCTGCCGGCTCGGTTAAATTTTTAATCACCGCTTCTTTTAAACTATTCATGTTAAGCATGCTCATAATAGCCCCGGGAACTCCGTGTCCGGTGCTATCTGCGGTAACCAAACAAAATTTATTGTTCGGTAATTTGTTGGCCCAATAAAAATCGCCGCTTACAATATCTTTTGGCTTAAATAAAATAAAGTAATTATCATTATTGGCACGCGTATTTAAATTTTCGCTTAATAGTTTTTTGCTCGCTAACATGGAGCGCTGAATACGTTCGGCGTAATTGATACTATCGGTAATTTCTTTGTGCTTTAATTCAACAATTATTTTTTGCTCTTCGATGGTTGCAGTACGCTGCGTAATAATACCTTCCAGTTTAATATTTTGCGCTTTTAAACGTTTAATGTTTAGTTTAACGATAACATATATTAAAGCAATAAAAATAATGGCATAAGCAATATAAGCCCAAATAGACCGATACCAGGGCGATAAAATGGTGAACGGATAATGTAATTCAAGTATTTCGTCAGTTAACTCATTATAAGCTTTAACATGAAAAATATAATCTCCTTCAAAAAGGTTACTGTAATTGATCTCGAATTTTTTCTCGTTGATACCAAAGTCTTTATCTTTTCCTTCAAGATAATAACTGATGCTGATATTATTTAAATTCTCATAGCAATTTACAGCAAGTGAAAATTTAATATCGTTATCTGAATAAGTAATCTTTGGTATGTTTTTATCAAAAGGATAAGTAGCAGGTTTGTTTAAAGTAATAGTATCTTCTTTTGAAAAAACACTTCTTAAAAATAAATTAAATTGTTTTTTTAAAGTATCTTCTTGTTTTTTTAATACGAATAAGCCTTCGTCACTGGCAATAAATGCAATGTTGTTAGCTTTATCAAATGTGATATTGTTGGGTTTAACATCTTTTAAATGCGTGATGCCTTTATTATTGATCCGGTATTTACCGTTCTTTTTTTCAAGATAGATCAGGCCTTTTTCGATAATATTTTTTTGCCTGTTCTCAAAATTCTTATTGCAAAGTATATCACCGTCTAATTCAGATGCCCTGAAGATCTCTATCTTTTTTGTTAAGTTGTATAACTCAGTATTATTTGTAAACACAAATTTATTCTCGCCTTTTTTTACCAAAGAATAAATGCCGTCGTTTGTTGCAACAAATAGTTTATTGTTTAATGTAAATAAAAAATTCTCCCTGTCATCACTTGGTAAACCGTCTTTTACCCTTATAGAATCTAATAAGTAAGAGCGACTGTAGTTCAGGAAGTAAATACCTGTATTTTCTGTTCCAAAATAGATATTCTTGTTCTCATCGGCAGCCAAACAAATTACCTTGCTATTTAAGGTGTATGATTTAACGTACATTAAAATATTGCCGCTTAAATTGTAAACATCAACACCATCTTCGGTTGCAGCATAAATAACATTGTTTTGGTAGGGATCATTTAAAAGGTATTGTGTGTTCTTTTCAGACACCTGTGTTATGGTTTTACCGTTGTAAATAAAAATGCCTTTATCGGTACTTATAAATAAATTGTTATTGTAATTTAACAGGTACCAGGTTTGTTTATTAAAACCAAGCAGCTCTTCAAAATGATTTTCAATTTTATTAAAATACTGTAAACCCTTATCGGTTGCTATATATAATACATTATTAAAATAGGTTGCCGATTGCACAGGGCCATTAATTCCCTGTGCCCTTGTATATTTATTTAAACCAGAGTTGGCTTCAATATAACTGATGCCATAGAATAATGAGAACCAAAGATTTCCATTGAGATCTTCAAAAACAGATTTTACGTTCTCATCATTTAAACCATTTTTAGTGCTGTACCTGGTAACAATTTCTAAATTTCTGTTTAAAACAAATGCGCCTTTTTTATTTGTAGTTACAACATAATGTCCGTTTTTTAATAATGTTCCGTTATTTATTTCAACATCACTTAATTCAGCATCACAAGGTGCATTATATTTTTTAAAAACAGATTTGGATGGGTCTTTTGTATTATAATCCATTTTATAAATACCTTCTTGTCTTATTCCAAAAGCAAATTCTGTGGAGGAGATAGGGTAATTAAAGAATGGTTTTTTGGATGAAAGCTCTTCTGTATTTAAAACTGTATTTAAAACACCATTCTCTAATACTAAAAAACCGTTATCAATATCACAAACAAATAAATGACCCCCGCAAACAAAGGCCCTTATGTGAAATGCGTTGGTTGGATTAAATGCTTTAAATAAACCGTTTTTATATTCTATTAATTTATCGGCCGATAAAAAGTAAACTGCATCGTTTAAGCTTACAATATGTTTTATTGATTCCTGCGGCTTTTCGGCTTCTTTTAAATTATTAGCGAGCGAATAATAAATAAATTTTCCGTTTTGTGCCTGCTGCACCATGCCAAAGTCGCCGTCCTTAGAACCAAAATAGATCTCGCCTGTTTTGCTGCTAAAAATACTGGTGATAGTTACTTCATCATTACGGCTGCATAATATCCAGTGTAAACCGTCGTAAATTAAAATGCCGTTATCGTTAGCTACATAAATTAAACCGTTCTTATCCTGAACTATACCAAAATTATTTGCACCTGCGCTGTAGTCTTTCGGAACATAGTTTCTTGAAAAATAATTTTCATTCTGCGAAATAAGCACACTGCAAAATAAAATAAGTATGATAAGGTATTTCAGGGCTTTTTTCAAGACCTCTAATATAAAAAAAGCAGAATTAACTTCTGCTTTTTAATGATAAATATGTATAAATGCTTACTCTACAACTACCTTTTTAGTGGCTATTGTTTTGCTGTTATGAATAAAGTTTATAAAATAAACGCCTTTACCAAGCGTACTAAGATCAATACTTTGCTCAGAAGCTGCTTTTATATCCTTCTTTAAAAGTGTTTGGCCTAAAATATTATTAACCTGTAATGAGTAGTTTAATCCATTTAAAGGATCGCTGTAAATAATTACGTTACCATTTGTAGGATTTGGATAGACACTGATGTTTTGAGCAAAATCTGCATTCTCTTTAATGCCTATTGTAGGAAATTGTTTATCGTTTGAGTTGTTACTTTTTGTACGTGTTTTTTGAACTAAAGCTGTTGTTTTCATTGTAGGATTACAATTAAAACCTTGTGCATTAACATACCATTTTACGTTGCCCGAGGTTGCTAAAGTTGTGTATTGCGGGTCGCTTAAAAGGTTAGCAGTTGTTGCGCCAATGGTTGTTGTTACGCCTGTTAAAATATTTTGGCGTGATAATATATAATTGGAAACAGGAGTAGGGCTTGATTCAATTGCATAACTATTCCAGTTAAAATTTCCGTTTTGCTGATCCTGGATAAAAATAGTTTGATGGTATAAGCCAGGTGTACTATAGTTACCGCACACATCTCTTGTTACTAATCTGTATTTATAAGAAGTTAAATTTGGATTTCCGTTTGCAGGACCAATATTTCTGCTTGTATCCGTATACATACTAAATGCATTATAACTTACTGCGCCAACACGTTTAAAGATATTAGTTGATACTTCGCGGTAAACAACAAAACTATCTACATTCGGATATAACGTTTTTTCCCAATAAATTTCATTGTTGATACTTAAGCTGTCAACTGTTATCATACAAATATCAGGTACCGGCGCATATTGTGTTACAAGTAAAGTTGCAGTTGCAGTACAACCATTGGTTAAATTGGCTTTAACTGTATATTGTGTAGAGGCTGAAGGAGGCGTTACTGTTGGAGAAAGAGTAGAGGCGCTACTTAAACCTGTAGAAGGTGTCCACGTAACACTTGTTGGAGAAGCAGGAATAGTAGTTGCATTTATTTGTTGCGATTGATTACATAATAAATTTAAATTAGGCCCCGGGTTTACACTCGCCGGTAAAACCGCTACGCTAAAATTATTGCTGCTGCCACTGCAAGCGCCTGTTACACCAAGTACTGTATAGGTTGTATTAGCAGAAGGTATAATTACGATAGAAGAAGTTGTAGCACCTGTGCTCCACGTATAATTGGTTGCACCGCCTGCTGTTAATGTTGCAGAAGCGCCGGAACATACATTTGATATCCCGCCAATAGTTGCAGTTAAACAACCGATCTTTGCAAGAAATGAATCATTATTACCATTACTGCTAATTGTTGTTGTACCAAAAGCCATAGGACCTGAAACATTATACGCACCTGTTACATAAACGTTTCCAATTGCATCAGCCGCAATGCCATATGCACTTTCGTAACCAATACAGGCTGCAGAAGAAACCCATTGCGCTGTACCTGATGGATTATATTTCACTACAAAAATATCCTGTGTCGTCCCGGGTACAGTATTGTTTAAAGAATAAGAACCAACTGTTACAACAGTTCCTGAAAAATAACCGGTTAAATAAATATTATTATTTCCATCTACAGTTACGCCATTTGCAAAATCAGAACCTGTATCTCCAACTTTATTTGCCCACTGAAAAGTACCGGCACTATTATATTTTGCTATAAATGCATCATTCGTTCCTAAGTTGGGCAAAGTAGTTGAACCAATTGTCATTGGCAATCCATAATATGCACCGCAAAAATAAATATTGCTGGATGCATCAATATCCATTGATGTAAAATAATCTGCACTGGTAGAAGCAGATCCGCCTGTTCTTACCCACTGAAAAGCCTGAGCATTTGTATACTTGGCAATAAAAACATCCTGAGAGCCAAGGCTTGTTACAGCAGAACCAATAGTACTTGTATTACCTGTAATTGGTGAAAACGAACCACCAACATAAATATTTGCTCCGTCAACTACAACCGCATGTCCATAATCATTAGAGTTTACCCCACCTGTAGAAAATGCACCTGTTGCCGTACCAAAAGTGGCATTAAACCTGGCAACAAACACATCTTGTGAAGCACCACTTGTAGCAGAATTGGAAACATTGTATGCGCCAAAGGCAAAAGTAGCGGTGTTAAAATAACCTGTAACAACAACGTTATTCAACGCGCTTGAATAAGCAATACCGCGTGCAGTTTCACTGCTGGCACCACCATATTTAAAGGCCCATTGACAAGAACCATTTGTACTGTATTGTGCAACATATATATCTGTATTGCCTGTAGTACTTGCCTGTCCTAATGTGCTCGTGCCTATTGTAAGTACAGGACTATCATAACTTCCGCAAATGTAAATATTTCCGTTTGTTCCGGTACAAACACTTCCGATACTTTCTAAACCTGTACCGCCAATGGTTTGTATCCACAACATGTTTCCTGCGGGATCAAATTTGGCAAGATAAACATCACCACTACCAAGGCTGTTAACAGTAACGGTACCTATTTGCATGGAAGGTGCTGCAAAACCGCCGGCAATAATTACATTTCCTGACGGATCTGTGCATACCGCTCTTCCCGCATCATTATTAAGTCCGCCATGGCCTTTAGCCCATAACCAGCCTTGTGAATAAAAACGTCCCGAATTAGTAAATGATATTGCTATTATCAGAGAAAGTATAAATACGCTTCTTTTAATTAAACTTTTAGTAGAGGTTATTTTCATGTTTTTATTATTTCAATTTAAGTTTAAATGTACAAAATCATTTCTAAAATCTAAATATTATTTAGTAACAAAATCAACCTGTTTTACCCTGCAAAAAAAACATATTCTAGTTGAGAATTATCATATATCTGTTTTTATCTAAAATGTAAAAAAAGCAGAGTTTTTAGTTCTGCTTTTAACAATTAATATCTATGCATGGTTATTCTACAATTACTTTTTTGGTAGCTATGATTTTGTTAGCGTGTACAAAGTTTACAAAATAAACACCTTTACTAAGAGAACTTAGTTCAACAGTTTCTGAATTTAACGAGGCATTTTTTACAGTTTTAATTAGTAGTGTTTGTCCAAGTAAATTTTTTATTTCAATGTTGTAATTTAAACCATTAAGCGCTAAAGCATCTATAGTTATATTACTGTTTGTTGGGTTTGGATAGATACTTATACTTTGTGCACTAAAACTACTTTCGTTAATACCGCTTGTATTTGGAAATTGCTTATCGTTTGAGTTATTGCTTTTTGTACGCGTTTTTTGAACTAATGCTGTTATTTTAAGAGTAGGATTACAATTAAAACCCTGCGCATCTACAAACCATTTAACGTTACCGCTGGTTGCAAGTGTTGTATATTGCGGATCGCTTAAAAGGTTAGCAGTTGTTGCGCCAACGGTGGTGGTAATGCCGCTTAAAACATTACGGCGTGATAGAACATAATTGCTAACAGGCGAGCCACTTACTTCAACGGCATAACTGTTCCAGTTAAAATTACCATTTTGCTGATCCTGTATAAAAATAGTTTGATGGTATAAACTTAATGAGCTATAATTTCCGCAGGTATCTCTTAATTGTAATTTATATTTATAAGAGGTTAAGTTTGGATCTCCGTTTGCAGGACCTATCATTCTGTTAGTATCTACATACATGCTAAAGTTATTTTTACTCACGGCACCAATACGTTTGTAAATGTTGGTAGATACTTCGCGATGCACAATAAAGCTATCTACATTTGTGTATGAAGTTTTCTCCCAGTAGATCTCGTTATTAATACTTGAACTATCTACAGTTACCATACATAAAGCAGGTGTTTGAGGTACTACCAAGGTTATAGAAAATGTACCAAGATTAGTACAGCCATTAGCACCCGTGCCTGTTACCGTATACACAGTATTTGCAGCAGGCTGGGCTATAATACTATTGGTTGTTAATGATGAAGGATTCCATAAATAGGTGTTGGCGCCACTCGCATTAAGCACATTTGCTTTGTTAAGACAAATAAGGTTTTTGCCTGTTACCGTTACAGTTGGATTATTTAAAACGTTTACATTGATTGTTTTGGTACCAATACAACCATTAACGTTCGTACCACTCACAGTATAAATTTGAGAAGATGGAGGATTAAAAGCTACGTTATTTATTGCACCGTTTGTCCAGGTATACGTTAAGGCACCCGAACCGCTTAAAGTTAATAGGCTTCCTGAACAGACTGCTGTTGGTGATGAAGAAGCGGTAACAGTTGGTAAACTATTTACTGTTATTTTGCTTACTTGTGTTGTTACAGTTCCACACGCATTAGTACCTGTAATGATAACACTAAACGTTGAAGACGCTGTAAAGCTCATGGTTGTTGTTGTACCTGTTGATGGCGAAAACACTACACCCGTTGCGCCTGAAACACTCCAGGTATAGCCTGTGCCAATATCGGTTGAAGTAATATTAATTGGAACAGAGGTTGCCGTACCTGCACATAAAGTAAAATTTGCAGCGTTAGAGGTAACGGTTGTGGGCATGGTGCAACTTAATTTATGTAAGAATGCATCTGTTACTCCTGCAGAGGTAATATTAAAAACACCCGCATCCGGATCAAAATCACAAGTAGTCCAATAAGAACCTGTTGTATAAATATTAGCAGAAGCATCTAATGCAATAGAAGAGGAGTAATCTCCTATGTTGCTGCTTCCCCATGTTTTTACATAAACAAAATTTCCGATTGGATCTAATTTAAGAACATATGCATCGCTATTTGTGCCGCCAACGCAAGATACAGTATAGCTTGCTGCTGATGGATCAAAATCAACAATATCATTAAAGCTTCCTGTTACATAAATGTTTCCTGTAGGATCAAGAACAATATCGCTTCCGCTTTCAGAACTCGGGCCGCTAAATTGTTTTACAAAAACGTAACCAAGTGTTGAATTTAATTTACTTATAAATCCATCATTTGAACCTGAGGCACCCAGACTCACCGTTAATGGTCCCGGATCAAAATCGCATGCGCTTCCAAAACTTCCTGTTGTATAAACATTATCCAAAGCATCTAAAGTAATACCTCCCGGAGAATCATAACTGGTACCGCCAAAAACAGCACTGTTCTGAAACCCCCCGCTAGAGGCGGCTTGCTTAACAATAAAAATATCACTTTGTCCTAAAGAGTTTACTGTACCACAACTACATTGAGGAGAAATATCTACTGATGTTCCCTTAAATGTACCCGTTGTAAAAACACTTGTTCCTGCAGCGTTTACGGTTACATCATAACCATAATCATCCTGAGTTCCACCCATTGAGAAAGCCCACTGATAAGTTCCGTTCACATCCCATTTACAAATGAACGCATCTTGTGCGCCATAAACGGTAGCTGTATTTGTTGTTGCAGAAGGGTTAAAATCACAATTACCACTAAATGTACCGGTAGCATAAATATTTGCAGATGCATCAAGATCTATTGCACTTCCCCAATCATCATTAGCACCACCCATTTGTTTCGCCCAAACATAATTTCCGGCAGAAGTCCATTTACTTACAAATACATCTTTTTTTCCGGCAGAAGTTAAGTTAGCTGTTGTTGCATTCGGATCAAAATCAACTGTACCTGTAAAGCTGCCGATCGTATAAATATTGCCACTTGCATCTGTTATTACATCACTACCAACTTCATCACCTGTACCACCAATGCGTTTTGCCCAAATAAATCCACCTGCGGAATTTAATTTTACAATGTAAATATCATCAGTACCTGATGTTGAAGTTAGATTGGCGATACCTGGGCCGGGATCAAAATCTATTGTTCCATTAAACGAGCCAACGTTTATAACATTGCCGCTTGCATCTGTGCATACCGCGCTACCATTATCATATGTTGTGCTTCCAAACGACTTTGCCCATGCAAAATTTTGCGCAAAATTTAAGTTGTATATAAGAGTAAATGAAAATAAAAGGAATAAATAATTTATTTTTTTCATAGCTAGATTTTGAAATTATGATTAAAGCTACATAATCACATTTGCGGCCTGAATGTTTTTAATTAACGCGTAGATTTTAGCAACAAACGCTCTTTTTAAAAGAATAACGCTTGAAACCTAAAAATTTAACAAATAAGTATTTTTTAGCGCCTTTGAGCGCGCATAAAATCTAAAGGACTTTGGCCGGTTTGTTTTTTAAAGAAACGTGAAAAATAAGAATTGTCTAGGTATCCAAGTTCTTCTGCTACCTGGTTTATTGGGACTTTTGAATGCGTTAAAAGTCGTTTTGCTTCCAGTATCACCCTGTTGGATATGAGCTCGGTTGTGGTTTTATTTAAACAGGTATTACATATCCGGTTTAAATGTTTTTCCGTCATCGCCATCATTTTTGCATAGTGATGCGGCGCTTTTATATTTTTATAATTTTTATCAATAAGATCTTCAAGCTGGCGCAATTTTAAAAGATAAATTTCGCTTTTAATTTGTTTTTGAGGTTGATAGGATCGTGTTAATTCGATATATGTTAAGGCAACGAGGGAGTATAATTTTTGAAACTTCAGTAAATTATTTTCTTCATATTCTTTTTTTATTTCAGAGAAGAGATCTTCAATTTTTTCTTTTCTTTTGTTTTTAAGTAATAAGAGTGGGGGATTGTGAATAGAACTGAAAAAAGGAAAATCCTGTGTTTTTTCTGTTACTGAACGACTATCATAAAAATCTTTAGTATGAAAAAAAACAAAGCCGTCTGTTTCTTTAGATAGTTTCCAGTTATGTGTTTGCCCGGGGCGAAGCATAAATATTGCGCCGGGTTCAACTTTGTAATTTGTAAAATCAATTTCGTGAGTACCACTGCCTTTTGTAAATAATACGGTCAGGAAAAAATCATGTTTGTGTGGTGTTAAAATAATATGATGATCCCGTAAATGTCTTTTCATGCTATTTGCATAAAAATCAGTTCCGTGCTCAGGATCTTTAAAATCCTTAATGTTGTATACCGGTAGAGTCTTTTTTGACATATACAAAAGCATTAAAAATGTCCTTATTGTGCTATTTTTAGCACCTTTTGTTATATATAAGCCATAAGTAATTTCCGACCTTTATATAAAAATTAGAGGTCATGAAAACTGGGCAAAATAAATTTGTGAATATGGTAAAAGGTAAATGTCCTAATTGTGGTAAAGGTGATGTGTTTGTAAAAGACAAGCCTTTTTTTACTTTACCTGTAATGAAAGATGATTGTGATGTTTGTAATTATCATTTTGATAGAGAACCCGGATATTTTTTAGGCGCCATGTATATTAGTTATGGCTTGGCAGTTCTTGAAGGGATTATAACATTTTTAATTTGTTATTTTTTCTTTCCTGATATGGAAACGTTTTATGTTGCTTTAACCGTTTGTGCCAGCGTATTTATTTTATCTATGCGTAATTATAAATGGTCGCGCGTATTTTGAGAGCGCTGCAAAACTCCGATAAGTTTTTTTTTGATTTTGTTTCGCGACAAAAATTTTAAAATCATAGACAGTATTTTGTCGTTTTAGTCCTAAACCTTTGAGTTTATATAATCATTTAATGTGTTTTTATGTTCATTTTACCTGATTTAA
>JACDED010000192.1 GCA_013816615.1 Bacteroidota bacterium | reverse complement strand
TTTAGCATCCAATGGTACCTGTTTGCCTTTACATAAAGTTGTATCGCGCAATAATAATTTTGGCCGGCTATATACTTTCACAACCGTACTATCCAAAAAAATATTTTTACCTGACGATACTTTTAAATAAATTTTTTCGTTAAGACTTTTTACTTTTATTTTTTTTGTGTTGTAAATAATACCAATGCTTTTTGCACGCCATTCGGTAGAGCTATTCTTATCAAGCGTTTGTTTGATCTCAACAAAAGTGCTATCACCAATACAAAAACCGGTTGTATCAGGCAAGAGGTTTTTTTGCGCGAATAAATTTACCGCAAACAGGATGAATAAATATGTAACTATTTTTTTAATAATTATTGTTCCAACTCTATTGTTATTTTAGTTCCTGAATCTTTTGGATCAAGGGTTGATTTATCTACCATTGTTACCTTTTGATCTTTGCCGGTTAATTTTGAATTAATTTCCAAAATAGTTTTAATCGTACTTGTTCCTAAAGATTTATGCCCTGTTTTCGCATGCTCCTTTGCTTTTATCAATCCAATACCATCATCTTCTATTGTGATCAGCATTTTATTTTTACTTTCTTTTTTAAAGGTCACGCTTAATGTACCGTGAGAGTGTTTTGGTAAAATGCCATGTATGATACAATTTTCAACATGTGGTTGAATGATCATGTTCGGGATCTTTATTTCAGCTCCGTTTAATTGCTCATCTAAATTAATAATGTAATCAAATTTATTTTTAAAACGTTCTTTCTCCAGTTCCAAATAATAAGTTAAACGTGCTATCTCATCGTTTAAAGTAATATCACTTTGCGAAGCTTTTTCAATGATCATTCTAATTAAGCGTGAGAATTTTGCAAGGTATTCACTTGCTTTTAAACTATTGTTTGTGTTAATGTAATTTTGAATGGATGTTAATGAATTAAATATAAAATGTGGGCTCAACAATGCATTCATTGCCTGGTGTTTTAATAAATTAACCTGTTGCTCTTCCTGTAAGCGTTTGGTTGCGTTTAGTTTTACTCTCTTAACCCAAACAAAGCTTATGCCAGTTATCAGCAATAGTGCACCAACCGTAAATAACCAATAGATCCATTGTGTCTCCGTTAACTTTTGCTCTTTTTTAATTAAAACAACTGCACCCGGACTCCACGTAATATTATCAACTGAGGCAGAAATTTCTATTTTATGCTTTCCTCCTTCAATAGACCCTAATTCGAAGGATGTATTTTCTATTACTTTCCAGTCTCCTTCATCTCTTCTGTAACGGTAATACTGTTTACTTGGTTTATTAAAGAACGGACTATAAAAATAAACTGAGATATCGCTTTGATCGGCGTTTAATGCAATTGTATCGCTTGCCGTATTTAAATTTTTTCCATCAACAGAAATATAATTGATAACTACTGGCTTTAATGTTGGATCAAAACCTGTTATATCTTTTAACGCAGCAATTGAAATACCGCGCGCTGTAGATATACAAACATTTTGCTCGTTAAGCGTAATATCATTAATAGAGTTAGATGGCAAGCCTGTTGATTTATTTAAGATCTTAACTGGCTGAAGATCTTTATCGCAAATAAAAACACCATCTAAAGTTCCTAACCAAATTTGCCCGTTAAACTCTTTTATTTTTTTTACACCATTCAACCGTAAATTACCAACCTGCTGAATTAATTTTTTTGCGCGTACATCGGTAATACCCGCTTCATGTGCAGCGTATAGCCTGCCATTGATCAGTGCAATATCGTTGATCTTGTAATTTAACTCCGGACTAACAATTGCCTGGTATTTTTTACTTTTAAAATCGTAAACAAAAAATCCGGTGCTGGTTGCTACAAATAAATAGTCGTTATTTTTTAACAAAGCATTTACTGATACGCGGTAATCAGGAAATGAAATTAAAGTATCTAATGTTTTTGAAGCATCTCCGTTACATAATAAAATATTTGCCTGCCAGTCGGCAACAATGCTTTTATTATTTTCTATGGCTACAAATTGTTTTACAATAATTGGCTTAAAATGATAGATCTTCTTTGAATCAGAAAATAAAGATTGGCTCATATCAAACTGGCTGCGCTTATAATAATAAATAATGCCATTTATTTCGCTAATACCGTTAATAGGCTCTGTTATAAATTCATCAGGATGCGATAGGATCTTGGTTTGATTGTTATTAATGTTCAATCCGAATAAGCCATTGCTGGTAGCTGCAAATAACAGGTCCTGTTTAAAAAAAACTTCATTCACGTTTAATACTTTGCCACGGAAATTAAAATTGATGGAATTAAAAAATGGATTCTGAATAAAATAAACGCCATCGCTATAGGTTCCCACCCAAATGTTTTGTGTTTTATCTCTATAAACGCAATTAATTAATGTTGGAGGAATACCTAAAATATCAAACACATCGTAGGTAATATCATTTTGATACAAATATAAATTCTCATCAGGATAAGACGTGAACCAAATACGATCGTAATCATCAACAATTAGTTTGGTAATACTTTTTTCGCCACCTAATTGAAATGTAATGCCTTTGTTCTTGTACTTCGGTGTGATCTCTCGTTCAATTTTATCATTATTGAGAATGATGATCTTTCCTGAGCTGCCAACAATTAATTTACCATCCTTTGATTGTGCAATTGAATTTATCTTTAAGCCTTTTAAAATATCGAGGCGTTTTTGAGTGCCCTCTGTTGCATCATAAAGTCCATCACTTCTTCCAACCAGTATTTTATTATCCTTTGTTTTAAAAACGCAGAAAGCCTGGTTAATATCATCTTTTTTATTTTTCTTAAATTCATCCGGCATTTTTTTTCCTGTTGCCAGATCTATAATAATAATACGGATCTGCGCTGTTAAAAGGTAAGCGTATTTATCGGTGATAATAAAATTATCGGCAGCGCTTGGATATTTTAAATTGGGCTCGAATTGGTATTTTTTTGTTTTAAGATTAAAATTGGCAATTCCTTCATCACGAATAGACAAAAGTAATTCGGCCGAATTTTTTAACGAAACATTTAAAAGAGCGTTACTTTTTAAACTATCTATATTTAATTTATCAAACTTGTAACCATCATAAAAATAAATACCATTTTGCGTGGTAAAATACATAAGCCCGTTTTGATGCTGCTCAATATTAAAAATGTTTGAATTATTCAATCCCTCCTCGCTTCCTAATTTTTGAAAATTAAAAGAAGGCGTTTGAGACCTGCCTTGTAAAAAAGCAATTAACAAAAACAGATATGTAAAAAGAGATCTTATAATTTTAAATTAGATTTACTTTGCTACACAAAATAATCATTAATGTATAAAAATACAAAAAGCCCGTAAAAACGGGCTTTTTATTAGAGTATTTTTTAATTTATTTTGGTGAAACCGACTTTGTCTTAATAAACTCAGAGAATTCCTGGATTCGCGCTTTGCTCACCTGTACGTGTGTGCCATCGCTTAATATCACTTCTCCGCCTTCATTATTACTATATTCCTTTACAAAGTTAACATTTATCAATGCCGAACGGTGAATCCTGAAAAAATCATTTGTAGGTAATATAGCCTCAAACTCTTTTAATGTTTTGCTGGCAACAATTTTCTTTTGTCCGTTCAAAAACAGATTAGTGTAATTATCACTAGCTTCTAACCAAACAATATCTTTAAAATCAACTAAAGTAAAACCTTTACTATGGCTGATCAACACAATATTTTTATCATCTGTTTTTCCGGCAGTAACAGCGGGTTTACTTTCGTAATGCTGAACTACCTTGCGTATAGCGCCTTGCAACTCGCTTAACATTAGTGGCTTTAATAAATAATCAGTTGCGCCTGCTTTAACAGCAGTAATACCATGCTCGCTATATGCAGTTAAAAATACCACGCAAAAATCTCGGTTATAAATACCTTCCAGCATTTGAAAGCCATTCATGCCTGGCATATTTATATCTAAAAAAACTACATGAGGCTTTAGTTCCTGGATCTTAGTTTTGCCTTCAGGACCACTTGCGGCCTCGCCAATAACTTCGATCTCGCTACAATAATTTTGAAGCATACTACGCGTATTGCTTCTGCTATCTTCCTCATCGTCTATAATAACTGCGGTGTATTTTTGCATAAAACTAATTTTTTACTAATCTAAACATTAATATTATATAAAAATTTTGACTTATTGAAACATAGTTTTTAATGAGTAAGCTGCAAGTATTTAACAATTATGCTAAAAGTTCGTGAATTTTATTTGTGCTAAAATAAGCAGTTAATAAAGCATGGGCCTCTTTTAAAAGTGAAGCTGTTGTATATTTTGCATTCAATTGTTTTATTGCCGTTTTTTCCACATCACTTTCTTTTCCGTCTGTGGTTTTACGAATCGATTTTTCCAGACTATAAATACCAAGTCCTTTATCTTTTATTTTACCAAGCTCATCGATCACAAAACTTAAAGCATAAAAAGCTTTTTTATTAAGATTAATATGATGCGTTAAATTCTTTTTTACAGGTAATTTATTAAAAGGATTTTTGATAACAGAAGGTGTGATAAATTTTTTTTCCCACTTGTATTTTTCTTTTGTTTCTTTTATAGCTATCAAACCATCAAAGGCGGCGCCATAAATACTGATCCATCTTAATTTGCGGCGAAGCTCGTGTACCTGTAATTCCATATCATCAAAGCCTGATGGAAAACGCGAAAAGAATTCTGCCGCTTCTTTCAATTCTTTTCTTATTTCTTCATGCAATTTAGTTACAATGCGCTTATCATTAAAATTCGTCTTAAAGCTTTTATTCATCTCTTCAAGATCTTTAATATAAAAATCGTTCTTCTTTAATTTTTTGTTAAGCTTATCAATGGTCTTATCCAGCTTTTTTGAAATGTATTCTAACTGCGGACTTTTAACCGTTTTTAATTTTGAGAAATCGGCAAGCAGCGTTACATAATTATCTATAGCCCCTAAATAGTCTTCTAATTTTTTTATCAGGTCGTACCATTCTTTAATTTCTTTATCAGAAATAAATGTATTAGAAATGCGTAAAATAGATTCAGCCATAAACAAGGGTGTACGCAGTTTACTTTTATGTAAAAATAAAGCAGGGTCATCGCTGTCTTTTGCTTTTTTTAAAGCCGCAATAATTTGTTTACAATGTAGCTGGAAAGGGAAATGCTGAGTTATAGGCATAAGTATGTATTTGAACTATTAAATATACCAAACAAAAGGTATTAAAGCAAAAAGCCCTAAACTATTGGGTTTAGGGCTAATACTGACTTAAAAAAATAAATTAATTAGAAATATTATCTTTTGAAATAGCTGATTCATAAATTTTTAAATTGTATGTGGCAGGATCAAAGCCTATCTTTATCCAACCTAAAAAATTCCCATAGCGTATAGGAATATATTTTACGCCAGCGCCAAGTATTGCTCCATAAGTCGAATAACCTGATGCGGATGAGGGTGGGCAGCTTCCATAACTGCAAATAAAGATACGTGTATTTTCACCTGAGCAATTTTCATTTAAAGAAATTATGTCGCCATAAGAAAATAGCTTTGTATATACCCCGGTATTTGAAGTGTAATGAGAAGTGTCATCCACACTGTAATAAACTCCTTCGTTGCTACTGCCTGCCATAACACAGCTTTCAGCACTAATTGGCTGAATGGCAACCGTAGCTTGGCACACTGCTCCTACACATGCACAAATTTTATTTGCAGTAAACTTAAAATCATTTGTGCCATCAGAATTAATATCAAGAAGATATGAAGATGAAAGTATAACATCAGGAGTTATATCTACTGTTGTTACATTAGCT
>JACDED010000076.1 GCA_013816615.1 Bacteroidota bacterium | reverse complement strand
TTAATGCTTTCTTTTACATAGATTTTTTTTGGTAAAGCCATAATATCCATTTATAATATAGTCCAAATATAGCAAATAAAATCAAATAAGCAAAATTGGACTATATTATATATGAATTTGGTATTATAACAGTAAAACACTTTATTGAGGTTTTGATTTGCCAACGCTCTTTTTTTGGGCTTGACAAGCCTGTTTTGGCTATGTGCAATTTCAAACTATCTCTTACCAATCTTTATTATATTTGAAACTATAAAATCCGAGTTTCAATGATTAAAGCGAACACATCCTTTTTTGAGAATAAAACTTATACTGTTTTAGCCCTTATATTACCATCGTTGTTTCTGTACTTCAAAAGTCTAAAATATGACTTTACATCTATGGATGAGCAATGGATGATTTTAAAAAACACATCCCTTCTTGAAAACTGGTCAAGCATTAAAGATGCTTTTACAAAGCCAATTGCCGAGGTATATTATCGTCCTTTGTTTGTTATATCATTAATAGCCGATTATCATTTCGGTAAAATTTCACCTTTCGTATATCACTTTACTAATTTGGTTTTTCACCTATCTTGTGTGTTTTTGTTATTTAGGTTTCTTACCCTTTCACAAGTTTCAAAAAAAGTAGCATTTGCTTTCGCTTTATTATTTTCCGTCCACCCTATTGTGCTCCATGCTGTGGCATGGATACCGGGCAGGAACGATTTAATGCTTTGCTTCTTTACTCTTTTATCATTAATAAACTTGAATAAATTTATTATAGTAGGAAAAACAAATTTCTTAATACTTCATTTTGTTTTTTTTATTTGCGCACTTTTCACAAAAGAAAGCGCAATAATTTTGCCATTTATTTATATTGCTACGTATTATACTTTTAAAGGATTTTCAAAAAAAATCATGCCTTTAATTGCCTCGTGGCTTATCATAAGCATTGCGTGGTTTATGCTTAGAAATAGTATTATAAATTACTTATTACCTATTGAAACTAATTTTTTAAGCAGTATCAAGAATTTCTTTTTAGCATTTTTATTATTTATTGGTAAAGCTATTTTTCCTATTAAACAATCGGTTTTACCAACACTCAAAAACTCAACTGTAGTGGTTGGCATTTCCAGTATTTGTATTCTCGTATTTGCAACATTTAAACTCGGTATTAACAATAAAAAAATAGCCTTTTTAGGATTATTTATTTTCATCATGATGCTAATTATTCCGCTATGGTTTGGCGCAACAAAAAGTAGTGGAGAGCATTACGAACATCGTTTATATACGTCATTGATTGGCCTGTTTTTGTTTTTTTCAAGTTTAAAATTTAATCCAAACTCCAAAACATTTAATTATGTTGTGAGTATTTTGATGTTTTCTTTTGCTATAAAAACATTTATGCGAATGGATGTTTATAAAAATAAAATGAGTTTTACAGAATCAGGAATAAAAGAAGCACCTGACTACTACTTATTTTATGTTACCAAAGGAGAAGATTTTTATAGAAAAAAAGACTTTAACAATGCATTAACATTTTTTAATAAAGCAATTGAGTTAAGATCTGACAAAGGGGATATATATAGCAATAGAGGGAGTGCTAATTTCTCTTTGGGATTAATAAAAGAAGCTATTGCAGATTTCACCCAAGCAATTAATAAATCTGAATTTAAAATGGAATACTATTTAAATAGATGCATTGCCTTAAATAAAATTAATGATACACAAAATGCAATGAAGATCTAACTGTTTTAAGGAAGTGTTGTGCTAGCCAAATTCCTCAGAAGCTTGAAAATGAAGTTTCCCAAAAATCTGAATTATTAAATAAGGCTGTTATTAATAAATAATTTGGCGGTCCCTATCGGGACGGGTTTTACACTTCAATATTTTTATTTTACGTATCCCTACGCTAAAAAGGATCTCACTTCAATCCCTTAGACAGTAGACGGGTAAAAGACTGGGTGTGGCGCACAACTTATAACAGCAAGCAACTGCGTCATTTTTGCCGGTTAGCGCTTAAATACGTAAATGACATAGCAAAAACAGCGCAAGGCCGCAAAACGTTATAAGTAAGTTAGCGCACAGTCATTCCGTAAGAAAAATCTCAGTCGACAAAAAACTTTCGTTCAGACAGAAACAATTATATGGTGACTAATTCCCAAGATTTGCAAAACAATTTTTATTATTTGTGCTAATTTTACCGAGCAAATGGACAAGCAGACAGAAAAGGAACACAAAGAGCGAATAAATAAAGTTATTGACTTTATGTTTAAAAGCATAAACGACAATGTTTCTTTAGACGCACTTTCACGGATTGCCAATTATTCACCATTTCATTTCCAAAAAATATTTAAACATATAACCGGCAAAACACCTAAACAGTATATTATTAAATTAAGGCTTGAAGCAGCATTACATTTAATTTTTATTCACCCTCATAAATCAATTCTCGAAATTGCGATTGACTGCGGCTTCTCCTCGTCATCTGTATTTTCAAGAGCTTTCAGAAATTTTTACAATACCTCTCCTGAAAAAATTCGTTCTTTAAACCCAAAGGAAAAGTTAAAGGTTTTAAAAAAATTAAACATTAGTCCAACAAGTTTAAGTCAGAAAAAAAATGCCAAAGAACTACAGGTGTCTGTTAAAAAATCAGCCTCTCTAAAAGGGATCTATATATTGGCGCCATTTCATGATTGCATAAAAATTCAGCAGACATTTAAGGAGCTTATTCAATTAGCCAAAGCAAATGACCTTTATACGTCCGACTCTCGACTATTTGGTATTTTAAGTCCGCATCATGGACACACGTATATGGCCTTTCTTTCCTTAGACAAAATAAATGGTCTGCCCACAAAGTTTAATTCTACTGAATTAAGAATGGGAAAATACGCTTCCGTAAAAACGCATGGGAAAAGTGAGGAAACAATGAAAGCGGTGCATTACATATTTCAAAGATGGTTACCTAAAAGCGGATATAAAATAGCGAACGAAGTTATAGGATTTGAATCATTCTCGGAAAATCCTTCTTCTGTAGCATACCACAAACTGCAAAGGGAAATTCATATACCTATTGAACCGGTATAATTCCCAAGTTTTGCAAACAACTTCCCCTATTTTGTCATTAATTTCAGTTCCTGAAAACAGACCTTAGCTGAACAATTAATTTAAACCTATAAAATAAAAAAAATGAAATCAAAAGTAATCTTAGTCGCTATAGGCGCTGCCCTTGCTGCAGGAATTGCACTTCACATTAGCCACGAACCACCTAAAGATGGAGCTTGTCCGCTTGGAAAAATTATTCACGGAAAGTAATATCTTTCCTCTTAAAAGAGACCGTCCAGAAATCTGAGACGGTTTTCTTTTTTAATATTATTAGCATATATACCTCAGGTTTAACCTTCCTGCTTATTATTCTGGGAATTTTTTTAGGGTAAACGTTAAAACACTTTTCGGCAATTTAAACATATCGATAAAATATTTCTTATAAGACCTTCACTTATCCTTACAACATTCTTATTTATCTTTGGGTTTTAAATTATTTGGCCTTAAATTTAACAAAACAAAAAATTATGGCCTTTTCATCCAAAGCAAAAAACATCTTCCTGGCAGACGACGACGATGACGATTGTAACATCTTTGAAGATGCCCTGAATGAACTTGACTTTGAAGCCAAACCCACAATTAGCAACGATGGTGTAGAGCTTTTAAATACCCTTCAAGAAACAGTGCCTCCTCCACCCTGGGTTATTTTTCTTGACCTCAATATGCCTCGTAAGAACGGGTTTGAATCATTAAAAGAAATAAGAGAAATTGCTAAACTAAAAGAGATCCCCGTTGTTATACTCTCAACGTCGTCAAATATTGAAGTAATAGACAAAACTTTTAATTTAGGTGCAAATTATTATATATGTAAGCCGACCTCGTACCCTCTTCTTACAAAAATGATCGCAAAGGTTTTGTCTTTAACTCATGAAAAACTCAGCAGTCGACCGTCCAGAGAAGAATTTGTATTAGCAAGCTAAAAATTGCCGCTATTTAAAAATGAAAAAATATAATAACAAGCGGACTAAAATTATTTTTTTTTTCGCGACTATTTTTTTAATTACACTTTCAATTCTTTCTTACATAAGGATCAAAAATCTTATTGATGATTCGCGTTTGGTTAACCATACCAATGTTGTAAAATTTAATTTACGCAATGCCTTTTCTTACCTGCTTGAGATGGAGGCAAATCAACGCGGGTATATAATTACGCACGACCCTACTTTTATTTCTTCATACACAACTAATGTTCACGCGCTGGATAGCTCTCTCGTTAAAATAGATTCTTTAACTACCGATAACCTCTCGCAACAGCGCAATGCAAACGAATTAAGAACGTTGATCGAGAAACGAAAGAACTACATGCATAGCATCCTAGAAGATGCTCCAAATCAACCGATCAGCCTTGCCAGGGTATTGGGAGGCAAATCGTTAATGGATGAAGTAAGGCGCCAGATAAATAAAATGGAGGCCGAAGAAGATAAGTTACTTTCCATACGCTCAACACTTTTAAGTAAAGAAACTTTTTTAACTCCTATTGTTACCATTTGCCTTATACTTTCTGCAATTATATTGCTTATTGCGGCCTATAACAAGATAATGAACGACCTGAAGCTTTCGAATGATTTACGTGTGCAAATTCAAAACAAAAACAGTGAACTTGAATTAAAGAATGCAGAGCTTGCAAAAAGTGAAGAACGTTTTTTTAAGATCTTTGACAACAACCCTGTTGCCTTAACTTTTAGTGAAATTGGCACCAACAAAATAGCTTATGCAAATAAACTATTTTGTTCCTATTTTGGGTTTACCAATAAAGCTGAAGTTATTGGACATACTTCTGAAGAACTGAATTTAATATCACCCGAAGAAAACGCAAGAATACTCCCTATCATTATGAGCTATCTCGACGAAAACCGTAGTGTGGCCGAGTTGCAGGCTTTACCCCCTGAAGAGATAGAAAAAGTACTCATTAAGCTGCGAGAGAAAATGTTGGGTGCCGGTTTTGAAATTGTGTATACCAAAAAAAATAAAGAGACCTTTAACGCACTTGTATTTTATGAAATAATTGCCGTTGGCGAAAAAAAATTCGCACTAACTTCTTACCAGGACATTACTGATCTAAAAAGAACAGAAAAGAAAATTGAAAAACAGAACGAAGACCTTATTAAAATGAATAAGGAATTAGAATCGTTCAACTATATTTCAAGCCACGATCTACAGGAACCATTAAGAAAGATCCAGATTTTTTCTTCGCAAATAGTGGAAAGAGATCACAAGAATTTATCTGAGAAAGGCAAAGAACTCTTTCAGCGCATTCAAAATTCAGCATTTAAAATGCAAACGCTCATTCAGGATCTTCTTACCTATTCGCGCACAAACGTGGCAGACAGGACCTTTGAACTAACCGATGTTAAAAAGATAGTTGAAGATGTAAAAGAAGAACTTAAAGACGAACTACAACACAAGAATGGCAGCATTGAGGTTGGCGATATGTGTAAGATAAAAGTTATTCCTTTTCAATTTCGCCAGTTAATTTATAACCTTGTAAGCAATTCGCTTAAATTTTCAAAACAAGATAAAGCACCTGAAATAAAAATAAAAAGCCAGGTAGAAAATGGTTCTTATTTTAATATTGAAAAACTTAATAAGGACATTAAATACTGCCACATTAGCGTTACCGATAACGGTATAGGTTTTGAAGAACAATACAAAGAAAAAATATTTGAAGTTTTTCAACAGTTACATCGTAAAAGCGAATACAAAGGCACAGGTATTGGGCTTGCCATTGTAAAAAAGATAGTAGATAATCATAACGGCATTGTAACGGCTCAAGGCACGCCTGGCGAGGGAGCCACGTTTAATATCTATATTCCTGAAATGAATGATAAATAGATCATTACCATAAATAATATTTTATTTATTTACTATTTACTTTCTTTACCCTAACAGTAAATGCGCAATCATCGCCGGAAGGAAAGAAATATGCTTCTTACAGATTATGCCCATGTTGAAAACGACGAATATGGCAAGATGGAACTAATCAGTGATAAAATAATTGCCAGGAAGGGAAATACTTTAACTGAGTTTTTAGAAAATAAATAAACTTTTATCAACCCTCCTCCCTCCTTCTCCAAGAAAGAAATACATAAAAAATTAACCACATAGACACATATGTTTTACACACTAAATTTATAAAAGTAAAACATAGTATTTTCTTTGCTAAAGCAAAGAAAACTCTGTGAACCTTCTTTGTGGTTAGCTGATGTCTTTTTTCTATGTTTCTATGTGGTTAAAATTAATTTTGTGGATTATTTTATCCCCAATGCTATAAACGTTTCAGGACCTGCTTCTCCGTCAACCTTTAATTTATTTTGGGATTTCAGAAAAACTCATATTTGGCGGGTCAAGTCTAACTAACTCATCTGTTAATATTGCTAGTACTCCTATTAAAGCGATTGTATTTTTAGAATGTTGCTCATGTAAAATTTGAAATATTTTTTTAAGGGGGACATTTTCTGATTGTTTACCAACATAACTATGAGGCTGTAAATCAGATATTCCTTTCTTATGTAATAGCCCCGAACGATAAATATTTAATTCATCTAGATTTTCTGATTTAATAAATTCCATAACAAATTGGCAATAATAGTTATCAATAATTTCTTTTGGTAGAGCCATTAAAGCATTAAGTTTTGCTTGATGCGTTTTTTTCGAATCGATATTTCTGATTCCATGAGTAAGCCCAAGTATTACTATCGATTTTTCAATAGATGCTTTTAAATAAGAAAAAACGAGATCAGCAGCAGTAATGGCGTTTATTTCCGCTGTAGTAAATAGAGCCATATCTTTTTGAGCCTCCACATAATGGATTAGCCGCAGGTATTCATGTAATGAGACAGCTATTTTTTGTTGAAGAAATAACACATCATACAAATAAGAAATCAAATCTTCTGCGTTTTCATGTTTAGATTTTCTTATCGAATTAAAAGTAAAAGCGCTGTGAATATCCAAAAAATACTGAAAAGAAATGATAGGAATCTTCACCACCATTGGATTAGAAAGCTTACACATCAGAGGTGCGTAATCTAAAAGGTTCAAATTTAGGTTTTTTGAAGTACTTCTATAACGCAACCTTGTTAATACTGTCGTGCTATATAGTCCACTTGACTTAACGATATCCAAATCTGACATTTCTTCAAAATTCCAATCTCTACTATTGTGCCACGACATTAGTTCAAATAATTTATCCGCATAATCAGATTTTGTTCCAAAAATATTCTTCATGAAAATTTTCTTTGCGCAATCTTGCAACATTACTTCATTTGGAGTCCATTTACTTGAGGCTAAACATTTCAGTTTTTTTCTAAAACTCTCTTTTCTCCATATTTCATTATTTCGAATTACTACGAAAATTGAACCTTTTTGAGTTTTCGTTCCCAAAAATACAGGAGTTTCTTTTTCAACACGAAAGTAATATTTTAAAAGAAAGTCTAACATCTTAACAAAGAACTGAATTATTTCGCATAAAAAAAGCCATCAATTAAATTGATGGCTTTTTTATCCCGATAGCTATCGGGAGAGTTAATTATTTTGGTTGAACTGTTTCTTTATAAATAATTTTCATTTCTACCCTACGGTTTTTCTGACGGCCAGCAGGCTTTGAATTATCTGCAATTGGCATTGTTTGTCCGAACCACTCAGTAATGATCTTATCATCTTTAGCACCTTTTTTTACTAAATATGCTTTAACCGCTTTAGCACGTTTTTCTGACAACAACATATTTTTATCAGCGTTACCTTCATTATCTGTGTGACCGGATAATTTCAATGTCCAGTCAGCCTCATGCGCTTTTAAGATCTTAGCAAGATCATTCAATGAAGGGAATGATTTAGGCTTGATAATATCTTTTGCAGTTGCAAATTCCAAGCTTGCAAATGCACGCTCAAGGATTTTTTGCTCTGCCGCTTTCATTGGTGGTGGCGGAGGACAACCTTTAAATTCTATAACACCCGGAACCGTTGGGCAAGCATCATCTTTATCCAGGATACCATCTTTATCCGTATCCGGCCATGGGCAACCTTTATTCTCTTTAGGACCGGCAACATCTACACACTCATCTTCTTTATCCAACACACCATCACCGTCTCTATCGGGGCAGCCTTTGTATTCCTTTGGTCCGAACACATCCACGCAAGCATCATACTTATCAGGTGTACCATCACCGTCTTTATCAGGGCAACCCATAAATTCAGCAAGACCTGCATCATCCGGACATTCATCATCTTTATCAATGATCTTATCACCGTCTCTGTCAGGACAACCTTTAAATTCTAACGGACCTTTTTCATCCGGACAAGCATCTTCAGCATCTGTTATACCGTCACCATCTTTATCAGGACAGCCTTGCAATTCTTTAACACCCGGCACATCAGGGCATTTATCATCTTTATCAGGAATATGATCGCCATCTTTATCAGGACAGCCCATAAATTCCCAAACGCCCGGTACATCTTTACAAACATCTTTTTTATCACTTACTTTATCTTTATCTCTATCATGTGGTCTGCCATATGGAATAGGAATTTTTAAAAGAAAATATAAATTAGCGCCATATACATCAGATGTAAAAAGGCCTGCCATATCATTGGTACCAACTACCAATGGTCCAATACGTGCCATTGTGCCGATCTGAACATTTTGTCCGCGTCTTGCAGCTAAGGTATTATAGGTAAACGGAAGCGTTAAACCAAACCATTTATGATCGAACCTTGGTGCTAAACTAATAGTTGTAAAGTCATGTACTTTTGCTTCGCGGGTCTTATAAAAATTTGTAATGTTACCGGTTAAATTAATATAAAAAGGGTTCCAGATATGATAATCAATTTGCGCGTTGATAGCAGTTGGTAAGGCCATTTTAAAGGTCTTTTCAGCAGTAGTACTTGAATTAAAATCGGCTTTGATAATTGAATCGAAACTATTTATATCGTGTACTTTTTCAAACTTATCTACATTATAACGATTAACATTTGCTGTAAAATCGTTTGATAAACCCCCTTTATTAAAACGAATACCACCAATATCATTAACAGCTAAACTTGCTTTTAATTTATATTTATTCTGATCTCTTCTCCACAAACCTGTTTCGCCATCCATTTCATATTTATGACTTTCAAAATCAGGGCGCCATTCGTAAACACCGCCAATATCAAAACCAAAACCCGGGTTAGATGTGAACTTATAAATATCACTTGGGTTTGTACCGTTTGTAAAAGTTAAATTATCAGAGTGACCATAAGCTACAGATGTATTAAAAAAGCTCACTGTATCTTCTGTATCCAATTTATACTCAAGATCCCTTATGTATATGTAAGCAGCCTCTAAACCCTGTAATAACTTAACAGTGGCACCTGCTTTAAAAAAATTCTTACCATCTTCTTTAAAAACATGTCCGTAACTAAGGCCATACTCTGCCCAGGACATTTGTTGTACACTTAAATTTTTATTTGTAAGATTAGTGAACCAAAGTGTTGGATATACAAATTCTTCATAACCTAATTTTGCTAATTGTGGGGAGATCCCATCCACATTTACATAATTACGAATACCCCAGTTAAATGCTATTGCATTTTTTTTGTTTAACTGAATCATAAAAGAAGGTAACATGATACGCGTGGCAGAGTAAATGGATTTATCGTATTTATTATCCTGGCTGGCAATATTGTTTTTCCAATAGTAAGGAGATGTATTCCTGGTAGAATCCCATGTTGGCGAATAGCCTACAAACGCTTTACTTGTAGTACCATCAGCATTAGTTACAGTTTTTAATCTTGTGCCTTTAATAGATGAACGTTTAACACCAATGTAGTTATTATCTACATTAACGTTAAGCCCTATTAAAACCATATCAAACTTTAAGCGGTTATCTACTATGTTAGCCGGATTACTAAAAACGCCTGCAACACCGGCATAATTACTACTTTGTAAACCCATAAAATCCTGAGCTTTAATTTGCAGTGTGGCCAGTAATATAAAAAAAGGTAGTATTTTCTTCATAGGGAGAGATTTATATTAACCAAATATAATTAATTTCTTTCAAAAAAAAATTTAATAGATAAAGTACGTAATTAAAAAGTTTAATAACACCCTATTTTTTTTTGATCTTTAATTCAATATCATCAAAATAAACGTTTGCAGATGAAGTGTTCCATACAAAAAAAGTAAGTTGGAACTGAGAACAATTTTGGGGTAGTGTAAAATAATATGCCATTTTTGCCCAACCGTTATTATACTTTATAATTTCGGTGTTATTTGCAAAATAAAGATCGCCGCAGCCATCTCCTTTACCGGAAAACACAAGATCGCCGGCATTAGGTAAAAATCACCCTGCGCTATTCTGTAAGCCCTGCAAAATGATTTAACTCATCGGGCGCCTGTATTGGTGGCGTAACAAAATTGTAAAGAAGAAAAAACAATATTGCCGAAAATAAAAAAAATTTCTGCGGTTTAATCCTGTTAAAAAAATCATACACCTGTTGAAGCATGGGTTGTTTAATATCCTTTATCGTATTTTTTTATCCTGAAATTAATGTGGTCAAAATATACTTTTTTATCCGAGGGATTCCACATAAAAAAAGTTACATCCGAGCTATCACATTTTTCGGTCATTGTAAAAACACTGTATATTTTATTCCAGCCATTTATCTCTGCTAATGAATGTGCGTTTGATGCAAAAAAGAACTCATTACAATTTTTACCCTTACCTGCTATTACAAGCGATCCTCCTACACCTTTTTGTCTTGCATCAATTTCGATCATATCACCAGCCTTCAGGTTTTTGAACTTATAATTAAATCCAAATTGCAAATCATATCGGGATGGCGGTGGCAAATAGGCACAATATTTACCGGTAAAACTTGTATCTTTTACCTGCATGGCCGCGCTACCAAGTTTAATTTCAGGATTGCTTGTTATAAAATTACCCAGGCTATCTTTTTGTTCAAAGCCACAAAAAAATTCTGTTTTAGAAGTATAAGATTCTACATAAAAACGGTAAAAAATTTTACGCGCTGCATATAAATTAATTACAAATACAAAAGGCAAAACAAATAAAAGTGGTGTGGGCTTTATTTTGATCTTACTATTATTAAATAAAATAAATAACAGTGGAAAAATAGGAATAAGGTATCTGCCCTGCACCATATCTACAATACCTTCGCCTACACAATCCCAAATTAAATGCTGGGATAACAACAACAATACAAACGAACCAAAAGCAGCTATAAAAATGATGATCTTTTGACGCAAGCCAAGGATGAATTTATTACTTTCTGTTACTGCCAAAAACAAAATAAAAATATAAGAAATAATGTAAACTATGTTTTTCATAGCAATATCACTTTGGCCAAATGCGCCCACATAACCTATCAGAAACTGTTCCGGATGCCTGAAAATTGAATTATAAATAACAGTAAAAAAATAAAAGCCATGCTCGAGTATGTATGCTTTTTGCGCATTGTAATTTCCGCAGGATGATAAACCGATGTAAAAATTATGCTTAGGGTCATACTCTGTATAGGTGATATAAAACTTCATTATTGTTTCAGACCAGGCGTAAACTACAATAAAAGAAAGGATGAACATGATGGCTATGCTGCCATATTGCCACAGCTTATTTGCGAACTTATTAGCAGGAATGATAAACAGTAAAACAATAGCGCCAACATACACCACTTTTGCCATTGCAATAAGCAGTATTATAATTAAAAGCAAAAACAATTGTGCTTTGGTGAGCTTATTTTCTGCAAAGGCATATTTTAAAGTCAATGAAATAAATAATAGGCCCAAACAATTTGTAACTGTATCTGCACTAAGCGAATTAGTTACATACAAATTCATTGGCAAAAGAATAAGTGTTGTAAAAAGCCATTTATAAACCGGCACAATTTTAATGACCAAAAACATAATGATGAGCCAGAATAAAAAACCTCCAATTCTGCCCGCATAATATACCGAGCTTACACTACAATTAAATTGCTTAACAATAAACATGGCAAAGGCCTGTGGCGCATAAGAGACCGGCGAATAATAAGCGGTATTCGGGAAATCTTTAAATTCTGTAATACTATCGTTAAACCTAACATCCCCTGATTCCTCTACTTCCAGTCCATACAACACGTATTTTAAATTGGTTGCGGCATAAAAATACGGTACCATAAAATCATTAAAACAAACGGGGATCTCTCCTCCCAGCCTGTTTGAGGTTCTTTCGGGCAAAAATTGTCCGTCTGATACCTGGTAAGCCCTGTAAAAATGGTTAAACTCATCGGGCGCCTGTAATGGTGGCGTAACGGAGGTAAACACAATCTCAAATACAATTGCTGCAAAAACAAAAAAATTCCAGGGTTTGATCTTATTAAGCAGGTTCAGCATTTTGATGTTTAAATCATTAATAGTTCAATTATACTGCAATTCGTTCAATTATCAAAACAACAGAAAGTATTATATAATTATTTGAAATAGAAGTAAGCAATTTATTACCTTTACGTGCCCAAATTGATATGTTAGATAAATTAGAAGAAATAAAACGCCGTTACGAAGATGTAGAAGCAAAATTGGCAGATCCGAAAGTGATCTCTGATATGAGATTGTTTAAGAAATTAAATATTGAATACAAAGAACTTGGCGAAGTTGTAACTGTGATAAACATTTACAAAAAAGTTTTAACGGATATGGAACAGGCTAAAGAAGTTTTGGCTAACGAAAAGGATAAGGATTTTTTAGATATGGCCAAGGCCGAGCTGGAAGAGAACCGTGAGAAAGAAACAAAGCTTACTGAAGAGATCCGTTTATTATTAATTCCAAAAGACCCTGAAGACGCTAAGAACTGTGTAATGGAGCTTAGAGGTGGAACCGGTGGTGATGAAGCCGCTATTTTTGCAGGAAACTTATTTGAAATGTACAGTCGCTATTGCGAGAAAAAAGGTTTTCAGTTAGAGGTGGTTGATTCCAGTCCCGGTACTATGGGCGGTTTTAAAGAGATCGTTTTTAACGTAAAAGGCCCCGGCGCATATGGAATTTTAAAATTTGAAAGTGGTGTGCACCGCGTACAAAGGGTTCCGGCAACAGAAGCATCGGGCCGCGTACATACATCTGCCGCCAGTTTAGCTGTTTTACCCGAAGCAGAAGAATTAGACGTTGACATTAAAGATTCTGATATTGAAATGGCTACTGCACGAAGTGGTGGTGCCGGTGGACAAAATGTAAATAAAGTAGAAAGTAAGGTTATATTAACGCATAAGCCTACAGGCCTTGTAGTTACATGTCAAACAGAGCGTAACCAATTAGGCAATCGTGAGAAAGCAATGAATATGTTACGTTCTAAAATTTACGATATTGAATATCAAAAACGTTTAGAGGAAACTACCAAAAAACGTAAAACAATGGTAAGTACCGGTGATAGAAGTGCCAAGATCAGAACGTATAATTACCCACAAAACAGAATTACAGATCATCGTATAAACGAAACCTTATATGACCTTACAGGCTTTCTGAATGGTGATATACAAGAGATGATCGATAAATTGCAATTTGCAGAGAATGCAGAAAGATTAAAAGAAGGCGGATTGTAAGAGCCAGGATGCAGGACAAAAGATAAATGATTTAAGACTATTAACTAATTACTATTTCCTAATAACTATAAAATGACCCCAGATAGAGAAGACCAGATACGTAATGCATTTGCGCAAAAAGATTGGAACGATATTAAAGCACAAAACAGCTGGCAAATCTTTAAAATAATGAGCGAGTTTGTTGAAGGCTTCGAAAAAATGAGCCGTATCGGGCCTTGCGTTTCTATTTTTGGGAGCGCACGCACAAAACCTGAAAATAAATATTATCAGATCGCAGAAGAAATTGCTTTTAAGCTTGTAAAAGAAGGTTATGGAGTTATTACAGGTGGTGGACCCGGTATTATGGAAGCTGCTAACAAAGGCGCTATGAAAGGTGGCGGTAAATCTGTAGGTTTAAATATTGATCTCCCCTTTGAACAAAAACATAACGAGTTTATTGATTATGATAAGTGTATCAACTTTGATTACTTTTTTGTTCGTAAAACTATTTTCTTAAAATACTCACAGGGTTTTATTGGTATGCCAGGTGGCTATGGTACTATGGACGAACTATTTGAATCACTTACATTAGTACAAACAAATAAAATAGCGCAATTTCCTGTAGTTTTAGTTGGCTCTGCCTACTGGACAGGATTGATCGACTGGTTAAAGACACACATGTTAGAAACGGAAAGCAATATTAATGCTATTGATCTTGATCTTTTTAAATTGGTGGATACAGCTGATGAAGCCGTAAAACATATTGTAGATTTTTATTCGAAATATTTACTAAAACCGAATTTCTAAAATTGAACAAGTGGCTCTTTAACATATTTGTTTTTCCACTGCTTTACTTTATTTCTATTTGGCCGTTTTGGCTGTTGTATGCATTAAGCAGCTTTTTTTACGTTATTATTTTTCATGTGATCGGTTATCGCAAAAAGGTAGTGATCCAAAATTTAAAAAATTCTTTCCCGGAAAAATCAGAAGAAGAAATTCAAAAAATAACCAAACAATTTTACAAGCATTTCTGCGATGTTATTTTTGAAACGCTTAAGCTTTACACTATTTCAAAAGAGAATTTAAGAAAGCGCTGTACATTTAGCAACGAGGCCATAAAAACACTGAATTCTTTTTTTGAAAAAAAACAAAGCATCGTGGGCGTTATGGGCCACATGGGCAATTGGGAATGGGGCGCTATTTTACACCAGGTGTATTTCGATCCATTAATAACGGGCGTTTATCATCCCCTATCCAATAAAAGCTTTAATGCCTTTATGTTAAAATTAAGAGGACGTTTTGGCGGAAACATTGTTTCTATGAACGGTTTGTATAAAGAACTCATAACACTACGCCAAAAAAATATCCCAACTACTGTGGGCCTTATTGCAGATCAAACAGCACCACCTGAAAGCGCTTACTGGACAACCTTTTTACACCAGGATACGCCTGTTTTTTTAGGTGCAGAAAAGCTTGCCAAAAAATTTAACTGGCCTGTAGTTTATTTCTCAGCAAAAAAAATAAAACGCGGTTATTATCAATTAAGTACCGAAGTAATTACTACTGATCCAAAAAATCTTGCAGATGGTGTAATTACCGAATTGCATACAAAAGCACTCGAAAGAAACATTCAACAGCAGCCCTTTGCCTGGCTTTGGAGCCATCGCCGCTGGAAACATAAAAAACCTGCTAATATTTAGATTTTTTTTACCAATTTTATACTCTCATTTATCGCTTTTAATTTTAGAAATAAAGTAAAAGCAAAAATTTAAAAAAATAAATTATGACCGATTTTTCAAAACATAAATTTGGCACAAAAGCAATTCACGCTGGTGCAGATCCCGATCCATCTACAGGTGCTATTATGACGCCGATCTTTCAAACTTCTACTTATGTGCAGCAATCGCCCGGTACTAACAAGGGTTATGGTTATGCACGTGGTAAAAATCCAACAAGAGACGCATTGCAAAAAAACATTGCAGCTTTAGAGAATGGTAAACATTGCATTTGCTTTAGCAGCGGCATGGGTGCTACAGATGCAGTTATGAAATTGTTACGTCCGGGTGATGAAGTTATTACTGGAGATGATCTTTATGGTGGAAGTTACCGTATGTTCACTAAGATCTTTGCAAACTACGGTATTAAATTTCACTTTATTAATTTAAGTGATGCTTCAAATATTAAAAAATATGTGAATGCAAATACAAAAATGATCTGGGCCGAAACGCCTACCAACCCTACAATGCAGATCATTGATATTGAAGCCTGCTCTAAAATTGCAAAAGAAAATAAATTATTGCTTGCAGTTGATAATACATTTGCTTCGCCCTACTTACAAAATCCTTTGGCATTAGGTGCTGATATTGTTATGCATTCGGTAACAAAATACTTAGGCGGCCACAGCGACGTGGTAATGGGTGCTTTGATAACGAACGATGATACATTGCATGAACAATTATATTTTATTTTAAACAGCTGTGGTGCTAATCCTGGTCCGATGGATTGTTTTTTAGTAATGCGTGGTATTAAAACATTGCATTTACGTATGGAGCGCCATTGCTTTAACGGAAAAAAAATTGCAGAGTTCTTAAAAACACATCCAAAAATTGAAAAGGTGTATTGGCCGGGTTTTCCTGAGCATCCTAATCATGATATCGCTAAAAAACAAATGCGCGATTTTGGCGGCATGATCTCCATTGTTTTAAAAGATAAAAGCATTGAAAACACATTTAAGCTGGCCTCTTCTTTCAAAGTATTTTCTTTGGCAGAAAGCTTAGGTGGCGTTGAATCATTGATCAATCATCCCGCTACTATGACGCATGCTTCTATACCAAAAGCTGAAAGAGAAAAGGCCGGTGTGGTAGATAATTTACTGCGTTTAAGTGTTGGGGTTGAAGATGTTGAAGATCTGATAGATGATCTTAAACAAGCCTTAGCTTAAATAAAAAACTGCTTTTACTGTTAATAAGCGGTTGAGCATTTTGAAAAACAAAGCAATTTCTTATATTTACTATAATTTAATAAAGCTAATTGATGAAAAGCATTTTTATTACACTCTTCCTTATTACCGTAGGCACTTGCTTTTCCCAGGTTTATATGTGTAAAGATGGGATTACCAAATTTACATCAGAAGCACCACTTGAGCTTATTAAGGCTCAATCCAACAAAACGGTTGGTGCTTTGGATTGCGGAAATAAGAACGTTGCTTTTTCGGTGAATGTTGATTCTTTTGACGGCTTTAACAGCGGTTTACAAAAAGAACACTTTAAAGAAAATTACATGGAAACAATGAAATATGCCAACGCTACTTTTAAAGGCAAGATTATTGAAGATATTGATTTTACAAAGAACGGCACCTATACAGTAAGAGCAAAAGGTACTTTTAATATTCACGGTACTGAAAAAGAAAAGATCATTAAAACAAAGGTTACCGTTAAAGACAAAGAAATTCTTATTGAATCTAATTTTGAAGTGCCTTTAGAAGATCATAACATTAAAATACCTAAAGTGGTAAATCAAAAAATTGCCTCTATTATTATTGTTGATGTTAAGGCAACTTTAAAACCAAAAGCTTAATTTTAATTGTGCTTAAGAAGAATAAAATACTTTTAGTTCTTATTTTTTGTTCTTCTCTCCTATTCCCTCAATTACAGGTAAAAAATTATTTCTCCTTCACAGGTAAAAAAGATGTTGCCGTAAATACTATTACACAAGACAAGCAGGGCTTTTTATGGATCGGTACTGTGGAAGGTGTTTACAGATTTGACGGAAAAACATCAGTACTGGTTGCTAAAGAAAGCGCCGTATTAAAAAAGAATATTACCGCTATTTTTATTGACAGTAAAGAAACCGCGTGGATAGGCACAAACACCGGAAAGATCTATTCATTAAAAAACAATAAGATCGATTCGCTTGATCTGAAAGTAAAACCAAATGAAGAAAAAATAACTTCTATTTGCGAAATTAATTCAACATTATGTTTTGGCACTTATGGTAATGGTATTTATACGTATGCCAATAACGAGATCAAAAATTTTGATTCCGAAAAAGGCCTTAGCGATAATGTTGTCTATAAATTAATTACAGATTCTAAGAACACAGTGTGGTGCGCTACAGATGGCGGTATCACTGAGATTTCAAACATTACTTCACAGCCGGCGTTTAAGATCATCTCTAACAAAATTGGTTTACCTGATAATATTGTACGAGATATTTCTTTTGAAGAAAAACGCATCATGATCTCCATGCAGGATTCTGGTGTTTGTTCTTACAACCTTACAAATTTTAAAATAGAACGTATTCCGTTTTTTGCTAACTGGAGCCTTGGAACGGTTATAAATGCCAATATGCAGGTTCCAAACAAAACCATTATAGCTACTGAGAAAAATGGTTTTCTTCAAATTCAAAATGGTATCATCTCTATTTATAATTATGAAAAGTACCTGCAAACAACGGGTATCAATCAATTATTTATTGATAACGCAAAACAGATCTGGGTGGCCTCTAAAAAAGGGATCAGCCAGTTTTACGACAGGCGTTACGATTTTATAAACAATACCAAAGGCCTGAGTGATGATAAGATCCTTGCTATTGCAACCGATAACGATCATGCGATATGGATAGGAACTGTTAACGGCATCTCCAAGATCATGAACGATGATGAAGGAAAGATCATTGTTACAAAGATACAGGAAGCAACCAAATTCACTATTTCCTGCGCTACCAAAGCGCCCGATGGCAGCATCTGGTTTGGCACTTACGGCAATGGCATTATTGAATTAAGCTCTCAGAATAAGAACAGCTCGATCATTAATTCACAAAACAAAGGTTTATCAAACGATAATGTATCAAACATTTATTTTGCAGATAATACAACCGTTTATATTTCTACACTTGGTGGCGGATTAATAAAAGCAAAAGTTGATCTTGAGACTAAAGATTTTAAAGTTGAAAAAACATATACCGAAACAGAGGGCCTTGGAAGTAATTATGTTTACGCAGCACTTACCGATAATAACGGAAAGCTTTACATAGCAACTGATGGTGGCGGTTTACAAATATTAGAGAATGATAAATTCATAAGCCTTACTCAAAAATTTAAATTAAACTCAAACACTATTGTTTCTATCTGTAAAGATAAATACAACAACATTTGGGCATCGTCTAATGCTAACGGTGTATTAAAATACAATGGCAAAGGCATTACTTCATTTACACAACAAAATGGTTTACGTGATGAACAACCTCAGCAATTAATTTCTGCCGGTGATCTTGTTTTTTCAATCAACTCAAAAGGCATTGATAAAATTAACTGCGTTGATAATACAGTAAGTTATTATGATCTTTTTGATGGCGACCTGGAACCCAATCTGAATGCGGTTTTTATGGGCCAGGATAAAATTTTCAGCGGTACAAACAACGGTGTGTTGGTTTACAGAACAAGTGTTGAAGCCTTGGATTCAGTAAAGCCTTTAACATTCATTAAAGCACTGCAAATAAATTACAAACCTTTTCCGATCGATTCAATCTTTGAATTTAATTACAAGCAAAACAATCTTGCCTTTACATTTGATGCCATTTGGTTAAAGAATCCTGAAAAATTATCTTACCGTTATAAGCTTACAGGCCTTGATGTTGATTGGCTTTACGCCAGCGAAGGCAAATTAATTAATTATAATAACCTTGCGGCAGGCGCGTATACGTTTGTTGTGCAGGCAAAAAATGAAGAAGATGTTTGGAGCGAGCCAACTACTTTTTCTTTTACGATCCTCTCTCCTATCTGGAAAAAATGGTGGTTTTGGGTAATTGTAGCAGTGGTTGCTTTTTTAGTGATCTACTCATTTGTAAGATACAGGTTAAGAGCACTTCAAAAAGAAAATTTATTATTGGAAGAAAAAGTTGCCTTACGCACAAAAGAAATTGAAAAACAATCGGAGATAATTGCCGAGGCTAATAAAGAATTAGAGCAACTCTCAATAGTAGCAAGCCGTACAGATAATGTAGTGTTGATCTTAAAACCAAACGGCGATATTGAATATGTGAACGAGAGTTTTGCAAAACTGAATAAAATCACGCTGGCTGAGATCCTTGCCAAGAACTTAAACATCTTTACATCCAGCAATAATTCTAATATAAAAACTTTCGTTGACGAGGCAGTCTCTACAAAACGTTCTGTAAAATACGAATCATATAACACCAAAGACCCTGAGAATAAGGTTTGGGAGGCCTCTACCCTTACACCAATTTTTGATGAGAACGATCAGATCAAAAAGATCATTATTATTGACAGTGACATTACCGAATCAAAACGCCAGCAAAAAATAATTGAGCAAAAAAATAAAGACATTACCGATAGCATCTCTTACGCGCGAAAAATTCAGCATGCTATTTTACCGGAGAACTCATTAATACAAAAACATATTCCAAATTCTTTTGTATTATATATGACAAAGGATATAGTGAGTGGCGATTTTTACTGGTTTGCGCACATGAATGACGTAAGCATTATTGCCGCTATAGATTGTACCGGCCACGGGGTTCCGGGGGCATTTATGAGCTTGATAGGTTACAATATTTTAAATAAAATTGTGAACGAGCAAAAGATCATTGATCCAAAAGATATTTTATTTGAATTAAATAAGGGCGTTTTAGAAACGCTTTATAAGAACGAATCTGAATCTAAAGATGGAATGGATTGCGCTATTTGCAAGATCAACCATAAAACCAATACGCTTGATTACGCAGGCGCCATGCGTCCGCTGTGGATTGTATCCAATAATGAATTAACAGAGGTTAAAGCCGATAAAATACCTATTGGCACCAAACAACAAGACAGGGTTGAAACTATTGCCTACACAACCCATACGTTTAACTTAGATAAAGGAGATTCCTTCTACATTTTTACCGATGGTTACGCAGATCAGTTTGGTGGCGCAAAAGAAAAAAAATACAGTACCGGTAAATTAAAAGACCTTATCATTAAAAACTCTGCCCGGGATTTTAAAACCCAACACGATAACATAAAAGCCGAACACCTTGCCTGGAAAGGGCCACACGAACAGGTAGATGATATTTTGGTAATTGGGTTTAAGTTTTAGAATTCACGATACTTAGCCGCAGATTTCGCGGATGACGCAGATTGATTTTTATTTTATTGACTATTGGTCAATTATTCTTTAATTATTTTTTTGCAAGCAATTAATTTTTCGTTCTCAAAAACCTGCAAATAATATATGCCGTTTTTCAAAGTGCTTAAATTAATTTCATCTTCTAATTTACTTTCGAGTAATTTTTGACCAAGAAAGTCAGAAATAATATAATTCGAATTTTTTGAAAATGAATATCCTGATAATTTTAAAATATTTGCAGTTGGATTGGGATAAACATGTATTAACTCATCATTAATATTTTCATTTAATGATAAAGGCTGTTGATGCATTTTGAATATAAAAATATCAGCAGCTCCATTATCAGCTAGATTAAAAATACCAGGCCCTGGATCAAAATCAATAACTCCGCTAAAACCACTTGTTAGGTAAACATTTCCTGTCGCATCTGATGCAATACAATTTACGTAATCTGTTGTACCCCCTCCAAGCCTCACAGCCCAACCAAAATTACCGGAAGCATCTAATTTTGAAATAAATATATCGTTACTTCCTGCTGATGTTAAATTGAAAGTCGCTGCACTCGGGTCAAAATCAGCTGTGCCGAAAAAATAACCGGTAGTGTAAATATTATTCGCTGCATCTAAAGTTATAGCAATCCCTCCATCACTCGAAATTCCTCCCATTGTTTTTGCCCATGTAAAATTCCCTGCCGCATCGATCTTCAAAACAAAGATATCCGGATTTCCATTAGTTGTCATCGTATAGCTGGCTGGACCCGGATCAAAATCAACTGTACCAATATATAAACCTGTTACATATACGTTTGATGAAGCATCTATAGTAAGCGCACATTTATCTGTACTTGATGAATTAGTTCCAAGCTGC
>JACDED010000075.1 GCA_013816615.1 Bacteroidota bacterium | reverse complement strand
GTATATTATAATCAAAATAACGCTGCTGTTACACAATCAGCAATACAAAATGCAATAAGTTCTGCCATTGCCGCAAATGTTACAGCTTTAAAAGAAAGCAGCAGTATCCTTTCTTCCTTTGATGTGTATCCAAATCCTGCAAATACTTCGGCTACATTATCTTTAACCATTTCAAAAGAGTTAATAATAAAAATTGAAGTTCATAATTTATTAGGACAAAAAATTATGACTGTACATGACGGAAATTTAATTCCGGGAGAAAATTCAATAAAAATAAATACAACCGAATTGGCAAATGGAAATTATTACATCTCTTGTTATGATGGCAATACATCAAAGAAAATAAAATTACTGGTACAACATTAGTAAATTATTTAACCTTAAAAGCCAACAAATTTTGTTGGCTTTTTTTTAAAATTTATTTAAACTTTGCTGTTGCTAAAAGAAAAGTATTTTGGTGCAAAATTGAACAAACAAGAATAAATGATTCGTTTTGATCAAAATCCCCCTGTATGGGGTATACAAAAGATAAAATTCTGCTCTAATTTTACATCCGAAAGAATACCATAATCGTAAAATATTTTTTCATGTGCACTTTAACCGTGATCCTGGCTGCAAAAGGATCACGGTTTTTTCTTTTAAAATCCCCCTAAATGAGTGATAAAACGGTTGATAGTTTAAGGTAACTTTGGTTATAAATCCCACCATTATGAAAATAATTAAACTAATATTCGTTTTAATTTTTGGACTCATTCAAACAATAAGTTACGCTCACGATACACCTAAAAAAGCGTATCGCGCAACCAACACCAGGGTAACTGATATTATACACACTAAACTTGAAGTAAAATTTGACTGGAACAAGTCTCATGTTATTGGTACCGCTTATATAACTGCCAAACCTTATTTTAATGCTTCCGGCAAAATTGATCTTAATGCCCGTGGTATGGATATACATTCGGTAGAAGTATTTGAACCTGGCAAAAAAAATGTTTCAACAAAATCTGTAGATGAAGCTGCGCAAATAAAATTAAGGTCTTCTTATAAATATGAGCACGATACTTTAAAGATCGATCTTGGACGTGAATTCAGCTCTGATGAAAAATATCTTGTAAAAGTAAATTATACGGCAAAGCCAGATGAGTTAGTGAATGGTGGCAGCGAAGCTATTACCGATGACAAAGGTTTATTCTTTATCAATCCTAAAGGGGAAGAAAAAAATAAAATGCCACAAATATGGACGCAAGGCGAAACTATGGGTAACTCCGGCTGGTTTCCAACAATTGATAGTCCAAACGAAAAAATGACCAATGAAATTTACATGACCGTTGATAATAAATATGCAACACTTTCAAATGGCATTTTAACGGATAGTAAAAAAAATACAGACGGCACACGTACTGATCATTGGCAAATGGATATGCCCCACTCTCCTTACCTGGTAATGCTTTCGGTTGGTGATTTTAAAAAGGTAACAGATGCGCCATGGAATGGTAAAGAAATCAGCTATTATGTAGAAAAAGAATACGAGCCATATGCTAAAAACATTTTCGGCAACACTAAAGAGATGATCGATTTTTATTCGAGAACATTGGGTACACCTTATCCCTGGCAAAAATATTCGCAAATAGTTGTAAAGGATTTTGTGAGTGGTGCTATGGAAAATACAAGTGCAACATTACATGGTGACTTTATGGTGTATCAAACCGATCGCGAAATGATTGATGGTAAAAAAGGCGAAGCGGTTATTTCTCACGAATTATTTCACCAATGGTTTGGAGACCTTGTTACCGCAGAGAGCTGGAGCAACTTACCATTGAATGAAAGTTTTGCAACTTACGGTGAATATTTATGGGAAGAATATAAATACGGCCGAGACGCTGCCGATGCACATAGCTACAAATCAAAAATGGGCTATTTTGCAAGTGCAGATAAACAGGTGGATATGATCCGTTTTGATTATGAAAGCCGCGAAGATATGTTTGATGCTTACAGTTATAATAAAGGCGGACAAATTTTACACATGCTTAGAAAATATACAGGCGATAAAGCATTTTTCGCATCATTGAAATTATATTTAGAAAAAAATAAATTTAAAACTGCAGAGATCCACGATCTGCGTATTGCCTTTGAAGAAGTAACAGGTGAAGATCTGAACTGGTTCTTTAACCAATGGTTCATGGCAAAAGGCCACCCAACAATTGCATTTACTAATACCTACGATGCCGCTACAAAAACCTTAAAATTAAATGTAAAACAATACCAGGATCTGAAAGAAACACCACTCTATACTTTGCCGGTTGAGGTAGATATTTATTTTAACGGCACAAAAGAAAGAAAGAGAATTGTGATCACAGAAAACAACCAGGATTTTAATTTTATTATACCAACTGAACCTGATCTTGTAAATTTTGATGCAGAAAGACAATTATTAAGTGACAGAACATTTAACCGTTCAACAAAAGAATTTATGTTTCAATACGAGCACGCGCCTTTGTATGGCGATAGATTGGAAGCGTTAAGTAATTTAAAAAGTAAACTGGATGAAGCTGGTGTTATTGCATTGTTCTTAAAAGCTGCTGAAAATGATAATTGGTTCGAGTTAAGAAGTTACGCCATTCTTGCTTTAGAAACCGTAGCAAAAGAAAAAGAAAGTGAACTAAAAAGCACTATTTTAAAAATTGCCACTACTGATAAGAATACAAACGTAAAAGCAACAGCAATTCGTTTTTTAGGAGATAATTATTCAGGAAATGATCTAACAGCTTTATATGAAAAAGCGTTAAACGAGCAATCTTACGCCATTTTATCGGGAGCAATAAAGTCATTATCAAAAACAAATTCTCCATCAGCAATTCAAAAAATAAAAAGCTTTGAGAATGAAAAAAATAAAGATATTTTATTAACCATCGCTTATATCTATGCTGATAAAGGCAGCGATGAGAATATTGATTTCTTCGGTAATTCAATATCAAATTTTACAAGCTACTCTGTTTTAGAATTTATTGATGTGTATTCTCAATTTTTAAAACACTGCAACAAGATGGAATCTTTTGAAAAAGCTGCAAATGATCTTGTAGAGGTTTCTAAGGCAAAAACCAAATACGTTGCCCTGTTATCTAAAAAAGCTTTTAAAGATGGTATCTTAACTACGTTAGAGAAAAAACACGAAGCGTTGGTTACATCGAAAGCATCGCCGGAGGCTATAAAAGAGGTAGAAACCACAAAAAACAAGCTTGAAGAAGTATATAAATCCATTTCTACTTCTTAAATTAGGCTTTACAATTAAATGCATTCATGGCCAGGCAGCTACTCTTATATTTTATTCTGTTTTTTTCTTTAACCGGTATTTCCCAGAAATACAATTTCGTAAACTGGACAGTTGAAGACGGTTTAATACAATCGCAATGCGGTTACATTTGCCAGGATAAATACAGGCAGTTATGGATCGCAACCGAAGGTGGGATAAGCAAATTTGACGGCAGAAAATTTACAGGTTACGCCGCTCAGGAAGGTCTTGTATCAAACGATGTAAATTCTTTATTATGTGATAAGGCCGGAAACATTTGGGCAGGTACAAATTATGGCATCTCGGTATTTAACGGTAAAACTTTTAAAACCATAAAGCTCAGCAACTCTACAGTAAATAATGTAACAGCTATTTTACAATTGAATGATGAAAGTATTTATGCGCTTAATAACAATTTACTTTTTAAATTAAATAATTTCCAGGGGCAAAATATAAAGATCTCTTCTGCACCAACCGAAACTATAAGTGCTATTTACAAAACAAATAAAGGTGAGCTATTAGCTTATGTTGCAGAAAAAGGTATTTATGCTTTTCAAAACGCTACCTGGAAAGAAATAATTTCGCAGAACGATCTTGGTAAAACGGTTTTGATCCGCAAACTGTTTATCACTTCAAACAATGACACGTTGCTTGCCAGTAATTCAGGGCTGTTGGAAGTAAAGAATAATAAGATCAGAGCATTTAAAGACAAAAATTCAGATCTTGACGGCATAAATATTTTATGCATTGAAGAAGATATTAAGAAAAACATCTGGTTAGGATCTGATAATGGTGCGTATAAAATTGAAAGTGGAAACATCATGCGTTTTGACAGCAAGAGTGGTTTTACTGATAACTCTGTACTATACATTTATAAAGATATTGAGAACAATTTATGGTTTGCTACCGATGCAGACGGCATTTATAAATTCAGGGAAAACACATTTACCTATTACGATAAATCAAGTGGTATTTCAAATACAATTGTAATGGGTGTGGTACAAACTACAGATGGAAATATTTATGCTGCAGGATACGGTGGCGGCTTGTATAAAATAAATGAGAACAAAGGTATTGAACCGGTAAACAATAAAGGCCCTGTGCTTGCCGATAGTAAAATAAGCTGTTTGTATGCAGATGATGAGAATAATATTTGGATTGGTACAATTGGTAAAGGTTCATGGATCTATAACGAAAAGAAAGGACTGCAAAAACTTGTAGATAAAAGTACAGGGATGCAGGTGCGTGGCGCCAATAGTTTTTTAAAAGACGCGCAGGGCAATATGCTGCTTGGTTCGGGACAAGGAATATTTGTTATTGATAAAAGCGGAAATGTTACCAAATTAAAAACAGATAACGTTTCGGTAAGTGCCATAAAACAATTTACTTCCGATAGTCTTCTTGTTGGAACATCAAAAGGTATTTTTGTTTTGGATAAAGATTACAAACAACATTCTTTAAAAAAGAAAGAATTTGAAAATTCATCGGTGCTATGTCTCGCTAAAAAAAATGATAATTTATGGATCGGCACTACAGATAAAGGTGTTATTAACTGGAATTTAAAAACAGGTAAGATCATTAACTATAATACCGATAATGGGTTGCCAAGTAATTTTATTTACAGCATTTACGTTTATGATCAGCAAAAAGCATGGATCGGAACAGGATTTGGGATTAGTAATTTACAGTTAAATAATAAGGATGAAGTTCAGGCGATAAAAAATTACGGGCGTTCAGATGGCTTATTGGGTATGGAGTGTAGCCACAACTGTTTATTAAAAGCAGCAGATAGCAGTTTATGGTTTGGCACCACAAAAGGTTTATTCCATTTTAATCCTGATGCCGATCTTACAGAAAAGAATCAACCGGTTGTATTATTAAAATCGGTAAAATTATTTTCGTCAGATATAACGGATAGCAGCTTGTATCAAAGTTTATCTACCTGGTTCAGGGTACCAAATGGCTTAAAGCTGCATTCAAGCCAAAACCATTTAACTTTTGAGTTTGGTGCCATTTATTTTACAAACCCCGAAGACGTTTTATTTAAATGTAAGATAGAAGGCATTGATAAAGATTTTACCATTACCAACAATCCTTACATTATTTATTCTGCCATACCGCCGGGCAAGTACATTTTAAAATTGCAGGCTATAACAAAAAGCGGTGCTGTTTCATCCAACACTATTGAATATCCTTTCGAGATAGAAAAAGCATTTTATCAAACCGGTTATTTTCAGTTACTGGTTGTATTGTTGCTGATCTCAACAGGCGCTTTAATTACATATATTTCTACAAGAAGAAAACAAAAACGTAAAGAGATCCTCGAAAAGATCCGTGAAGAAGAATTTATGAAATTAAGACACCGTACGGCCGAAGATTTTCATGACGAGATGGGAAACAGGTTAACGCGTATTTCGGTGCTTACAGATATCTTAAAATCAAAAATAGAGCCTAAAGAAAGTGAAGTAACCAAATTGGTTAGCCAAATAAAAGAAAACACCGCTGCACTTTATAACGGATCAAAAGATATCATCTGGTCATTAAACTCCCAAAACGATGGTATTTATGAGATAGCAGAACATGTTAAAGAAATTGGCGATGAGATCTTTCATGATACTGTAATTGATTTTGAATGTACGCACAATATAAAAGCAGGAAGTCCTTTAAAATTAAAACTGGATTATAGCCGTAACCTTATCATGGTATTTAAAGAAGCTTACAGTAATATCTTAAAACATTCTAAAGCAACTAAGGTAGAGATCTCTTTAGAAATGATGAATAATAAAGATCTTGAAATAAGGATAGAAGATAACGGTCAGGGCTTTGATTCGCAGGTGATACAAAAAGGGAACGGCATTAAGAATATGAAGAACAGGGCCGGTAGGATGAATGGCCAAATATCCGTAAATTCAACTATGCAAAAAGGAACAAGCATAACTATTTTTTTGAATAACATTTTTATTTAAACGATATGGAAAATAAAACGCCAATAACAGTTGTGATCATTGAAGATGATGAAACCATTCGTAACGGATTTACTTACCTTATAAACGCAACCCAAAATTACAAAGTGCTAAACTCATACTCTAACGTTGAAGATGCGTTGGTAAACCTTGTACATGATAAACCGCAGGTAATACTTTTAGATATTGAGTTGCCGGGCATAAAAGGTATTGAAGCCATTCCTAAAATAAAGAACCTGTTACCAAAAACATATATTTTAATGTTAACGGTTTACGAAAACGAAGATAATGTATTTAATGCTTTAACAAAAGGCGCATCGGGTTATCTTACAAAAAGTGATAATACCGAAAAAATAATGGATGCGATACAGGAAGTGGTTGACGGTGGCGCACCAATGAGCATGAATATTGCCAAGATCGTAATTAAATCATTCCATAAAAACCAAAACTCACCTCTAACAAAACGCGAAACTGAAATTTTAGAACAAATTGCTAATGGTAAAAGCAGAAGTAAAATTGCCAAACAAATGTTTATTGATCTTGAAACTGTAAAATCGCACATTAAAAATATTTACCTAAAATTAAATGTACACTCGCGTGAAGATGCTATTAAAGAAGCGAAAAACAATAAGTATATTTAATCATATCTTATTTGTTAAACATTTGTAATGAATGAATTTCTGGCATTCTAATTGAACTATAATTAATAATAAAATTATAGTTATGGCAGATAATTCAAATGAAAATAAAACAGAAAGTAATACTATCCATCTAAGCGAACAATCACAAATAGATTATTGGACAGAATTTTTAGGTTGTACCGAAGCACAATTAAGATCAGCCATAAAATTGGTTGGCAATTCTTTAACCGATGTGAGAAAGTATTTTACCAAATATTAAATAGGATGGGTATAAAAATCGCGTAGCATTCCTCATAGCAGGGAAATTTTTCCCCTAAAATACATTTGCGGATTTTTTATGCAGATTTTCTTTTTAGGTTTGAATTTACAAGGTCAACCAATTGTAACATGTCAAAAGGTTTTGATAATATAGCATTCACTTGTATTTGCGTGGTCGACAGAACGTCTTTATCCATGCCGGTTACAAGTATGATGGGAATATCTTTATTACGTGACGCATTCTTCACATATTCAGCAATATCAAGTCCGCCTGTATAAGGCAACATCACATCTGAAACGATCAGGTCAAGGTCCATAGAGTCTATAACCTTAATAGATTCCTTATAATCGCTGGTTGCAATTACATTATACCCCTCCTCTCTTAATGAGCGGGAAATTAAACCGGAGATAAAATCTTCGTCCTCGATAACGAGCACTGTTTTGCTTGTATTTTTCATGAGATTTAGGATAATTATGAGATCATATAATCATACATATAGAAATAATCGTGCCAAAAAAACCAAAATTTGAGCGTGTCTTATAAAACGATTTAAGTTTTAAATGATCCTTTTATTATCAAAATAGCTCAGAGTTTTTATTAATTTTAGCACGAAAAATTAAGTAAATAACTCAGTAAATGGACTTTGAAATAATTGAAACAGAAAAATTCATTATGAAGGTCTATAAAAATAATTACCTGGAGTATACAATTAAAGAGAATGCTTCCATTACAGCAGAGGATGTTTTAGAAGGGAAAAGAAAACTACGTGCTTTAAGACCCGGAAAAAAGTTTTATGTATTAGCCGAGGGTATAGAGTTTTTTACCTTAACAAAAGAAGCCCGCGCAATTACGGCTACTAAAGAATATTCAGATAACACATTAGCTATTGCCTTTTGCACCTCAAACATATCTATTTACTTTTTGGGTCAAATGCATGAAAAGATCAGTAAACCGGTTGTACCTACAAAGATCTTTATGAATAAAGAGCATGCAAAGAGCTGGTTAAATGAGCAAATGAATAAAAAGTAACTTAATTTGGTTTAATTACATCACCATTTTGATTAACGCATTCACCCTCTTTTAATTTTATCTCCGTTCCATCTGTTTTTCTTCTCCGACCTTCAATTGAAAGGCGATCCCCGCTTTTTAGCTTTATGTCTTCTGTTACTTCTTTTCCGTTTTGAACAAGTAGCTGCACATCACCTTTTACGGTAAGACAATAATATGCATCGGAAACACGTTTTTTGCTTTTAGCACTTTGTGCGTTTGCCGATGAAATTAAAATGCAGGCAAACAAACAGAAAAATAGTTTTTTCATTAGAGATCTTTTTAATAAATACTATTAAATTTAATGCCAGATCACAATAATGAAAAAACCCGCTAAAAGTTACAAAGAGTGGGTTTGATCGGCGACAAAAAATCGGAAGCTTAAATATATGTTCTTTTCCGATCTCAATTAAATTGACAATTATCAATCTGAATCTTTAACATTTAAACTATTGAAAGAAACATGCGTTTATATATCATATTAAAAAATTGACAATTGTCAATTTTGCATTTAATAAAGATCTATATACTTATAAAATGTTCGACATAGAAAAATATCATCTAAAATCCTCTTCTCTTTTTGATTTTCTTTCAAATGAAGAAACTGAAATGATCAAAAGCAGAATGACCCGAAAGGAATATGTGAAAGGAGAATATTTATTTAAACAGGCAAGTTATTCAAAAGGAATTTATATTATCAGAAAAGGAAAAGTAAAGATATTTCAAACCAATAGTGATGGCAAACAAAGTATCGTTTACATTTATAAGACACGTGATTTTTTTGGTTACCGTCCATTATTAGGAGAAGAACCGCATCCCGTTTCCGCAGTTGCAATGGATAACACGATCGTTTCTTTTATACCGGCAGATTTGTTTTTGAATATTCTTACAAGCTCTTCTTCATTGGCTAAAAAATTATTGATCAACCTTTCAAAGGAATTTTCGGTGTGGATAAACAAAACAACTATTTTTTCGCAATATGGCGTAAAAGAAAGAGTTGCCTTAAGCTTACTTATTTTAAATAAAGTTTACCAACGTAGTGATGAAGACTCCAGATCTGTTTTCATTTCAATAAACAGGGATGATTTTGCAAGCTTTGTTGGTACCGCAAAAGAAACCCTGGTTAGAATGCTGCGAACGTTTAAAGATGAAAAAATAATTACCAGCAAAGGCACCAAAATAACAATTTTAAAATCACGTACTTTATTGAACATGGTTTCTGAAATGTAAAAAAGCCAGGAGATCCGGGCTAATTCAAACATTAAACAAAACAAATGAAAAATGTAAATATAATTTACTTTATTGTTTAAAAATTGATAATTGTCAATAACCATTCGCTGTAATCTTTACAACTTGCACTTTCCTTTATAACGAATGAAACAAAGCACTATACTACTCATAAAAGAAGACGAAAAAGGGATCGAAAATATAAAACAACAATTAATAGATAAAATTCCTGATCATAAATTACACATAGCATACAACGAAGTTGATGCACTCACTTTATTGACTATTGACAATGTAACCGTTGATGTTATTTTGCTTGACATTAATACACCAAGAATGAACGGCATTGATTTTTTAAGGATCATAAAGTCGTATCATAGCTTTAAGAATATTAAAGTTTTTATTTTAACTACCTCTGAAGAAGTTTACGCTAAAATTGCAACACAAAATATGGGCGTAAGAGGCTATATTGTAAAACCTCTTAATTTTAAAAATAAAAATTCGTTAGGCGCGCAATTATTATTGGCAGACCTATTATATTACTAAATAGTAAAATCGGGAATCTATTTTTTATTGAAATTATTGCCCACTTATTGGCAGGTTTGCCCAAGAAGCAACCAAACAATAACAAATACTAAAATAGTACCAAAACAGCCACCACCCCATTTGGCGGCAGCACCACCAGCTAATAATCCTTTGAATAAATTGTTCATATATTAATTTTTTAGACTTAATATGCGAAAACTGTGCCTGAGAATTAGAATTATTTTAAAAGCTATTCCGAAGGAGTATAAATCCTTCGGAGCTAGAAATGGGAGTTAGAATTATTTTATTAAAACTTACAGAGCTTAACATGATCAATTACACCATCGCGGTTTAACATCAACATATAAATACCATTTGAAACTTCTTCGATATTTAGTGTTGTATTGAATTCGCCGCTTTGTTTTCCGAAATTTCCTTTTTTAATTTCTTTTCCACTTAGATCAACTATCCTGTAACTTAATTCTGTATTGCTCAATCCTGATACGGCAACGCTATACTCGCCATAGCCCGGATTTGGATAAACAGTAATACCAGAATTGCCAATTCCCGAATTATTGTCGATGCCCGTGATTATTGCAGGAGGACAAGAAAAAGTACCCGGTGTTTTCTGAATAGCATTCGCTCTTCTGCCAACGGCTGATAAAGGACCGCGCGCACGTACACTAAACCAATGTGTTTGGGTACTTAATGTATTTGGTATTACAATTGAAGTTGTGTTTGCTGTACCAACAGAATCCATATAAACGTTTCCTAATTTAAATACATCGTAAGAGGTTGCTCCTGCTGCCGGGTTCCATGTTAGTTTAACCGAATCAGGACAAGCCCATGCAACATTGATAACTGTTGGTAATGGAATAATAGAAAAACTTGTATCGCTTTTTGCTGTAAATGCACCACGGGTTACCCTCACTTTACATTGACCTGATAATGCAGTTGGCACTGTCCAGTTATAATGACGTTGTGTACCTACTATAGCAGTGTTTATATTCGTCCATGTTGAACCGTTATTAACTGTGTATTGTAATGTTTGTGTACCTACAGTTTCTAAAGCATCCCAACGAATTGTTTCAGTTTCGCCCGGTACAAAACCCTCACCGCCTATTGGGTAAGTAATTGTGTAACCATCCATTTCAAAGATCCAGGTAACATAATAAGATTGAGGTCCCATTGGCACCGAAGCACCATTAACGGTAAGCACATAATTTCCTGCGGGTGGATTATTAATAGTTACCTGCTCGTGATTATTACGAATATCAATACCTGCAACTGCGGGTGTATTTAAATTAGTAGCGTTTGGTGTGTAATCAAGAATTAATGGGTTAAATACATTGAACGAAGGATCTGTAACCGTTGTATTTAAATTGTTTACTAAAGCAACTGCTGCGCTAACTGCGGCCTGGTAATCGTGCCAGTAGGTCATTACTTTCATTTTTCTTACACCTGCAGGCACAACAATGTTATGTAGGTTTGTTCCTGCATTACTAATTGTTCCGTTTAAATAATTTACAGCCTCAATTGTTTTAACTGCTTTTAAAGCATTTACTCTGCCGTAACCATAACCATAGTCAGGCCCGGCATTTCCAAGATCATCAGCAGTATTCATAACAATGGCTTTCATTAAAGCACTTGGCGGATTAACATTACTGTTCAATGTTCTGTAAGCATCGTAAAGCTGTGCAAAAATTCCGGAGATAGCCGGGCAAGACATTGATGTTCCTGTTTTATTTACATACGTATCGGGGTTTGACGTAGAATATACGTTTGTTCCCACTGCGCTTACTTCAGGCTTTAAACGACCATCATGTGCAGGACCACGGCTTGAGGAAGAGTTTCTTACATCCAGGTAATCTAAATTTGCAACGGCAATAGAATTTTTTGAATGCTTGTGTCCGCCTGTTACATTACCCCACGAAGTTCCTGCTCCATAACCACAATCAGAAGTACCGTTGTTTCCCGCAGAAAAAACATGTATCAATTGCGGCATTGTTAAGTTTTGAATATCTAATTTTTGAGCGCGTATTGTATAACCCGCGTTACAACCATCAGAGTATGAAGTTGAGATAATTCTTATTCCTAACGTTCCGTAGTGTGTAGTAATACTATCAAAACCCTGGTAATTTGGCGATGCGTTGTAAGCATACAACTCTGCACCCCATGCCATACCACGCGTTAAGGGATTACGGTTACCACCGCCAAAAATGATTCCGGCACAATGATCACCATGATCACCAATGTTATTGGTCATGAATTGCATTGGTAAACGGCCTTTATAATCAATGTGCGGCCCAATAATTCCATCATCCTGTAACATTACCTTACTGCCTGCTCCATTGTATTTTCTTCCGCCCGAATAATCAGTTGCGATGGTGTTGCTGCGGTGATCTGTTCTTTCAACATTATTTTCAGGTTGCGGCACATCATCTACTAACTCTGCAGAGCAAACAAATGGCTGGTTCACAAAATCAAGGATCTCATTCTTGTTTACCCACACCACAAACCAATGCATGCTTTTATCTTCAAACGTAATTTTATAACCTTTAGATTGAAGGTGTGACTTCATAGTTTCGAAAGGAATATTGTTATATGATGTAAAGCTGATACCAATATCATTACCTTTTACAGCATAGCCCGGAAAATTCTTTTCGTTTAGTGCAATAGAAAGCTCATTTAATAATTTGTATTCGGGTTGAATAGAAAAAACGCTTCTTATATCTAAAGCAGAAAGCACATTAAGGCTCGTAGCTTCTTTTATAGATGCCATATAAGTATTGGTTGGCAGATACATTAACAGATCGATACCCTGCGCTGCTAATTGCATTTTTTGCTCTGTAGAAGGCAATGTATTAAATTGGATGTAACGGTAATAATGCCCGTTAAATACTTCTGCCGCTGCAATTGACTGACCTTTTACTTTACCAAAATTAGCTTCCGTAGCAACGGTGCCGCTTGAAAGTAAAAGATCGTAATTAGCTTTTTGTTGTTGCGCCGAGCAAATTAATTGAATTTGTAAAGCTGCTGCAAGAAGTATAATTTTTTTCATGCTATGATAGTTGTGATTTTATACAACAAGGTATAAAATCAAATTTAAAAAACCAAGCAAAGTTAATAAGTGTTTACAGCGTGTTATTCAATACCTTTACTTTATTCTATTATCAATTTACCAGTATATGTACTCTTATCATCAAATGCAAGATGATAAAAGTATAAGCCTTTTGCATAGTGCTGTATATTAACTTCGGTAATCTGAGAATTAAGACGGTTTTCCAGTACTACAACACCCGATAATGTATAAACAATTAACCTGGCGTTTACATTTTTACGTGAGCCGGTATTTACATAAAAGATGCCGTTGCCCGGATTAGGATAAACTGATATTGCCGTTGATAATTGATTTTCTTTAATACTAACAACGCTCGCAGCTTTCACAAAAATAGTTTTCGTTATCGTGTCTGAACAATTATTTTGTTTTGCAACAAGGCTTAATGTATACTCTCCAACTGTATTATAATGATGGGACATTGGTGTTGCAGAAGAATCAACCGGACTGCCATCTCCAAAATTCCATTTAAACATAGTTGCCCCAACGCAAGTATTATAAACAATAAGACTATCAGAGCCTCCTGCCGCCACTGTATCTTTTACAGCAATAAACCCTGCATATACCGGAGCAGGGCCTGTAACGGCAACATTTTTAATAAATACACCACAACTGCTATTAACTTCATCTGTCTGCACCAAATAATTTCCTATAATAAGATTATTTAAAGTATCTGGTAAAAAAGTATTAGTAGTTTGTTTAATTATAGTATTTGCGTTATTATACCATGTGTAATTCCATGGTCCAATACCTTTGGCCTGCGCTATTATTTTTCCGTCCTGGTGATTATGACATGTAACGGGTACTGTATTTATTTCCGAGGTTGCATTTACATGAAGTAAAAAACGGGCAGCCTGAGTTGTATCCGATATAGAAAACGTATATGATGCAGAGTTATTTAAACTTGTTTTTATACCTGTAACCAGGTCTTCTAACACAATGCAAAAATTGGCAAGCATGGAAGAAGATGAATCGATGCTTATTGTATAATTACCGGATGTGCCAACCAGCGTTTTTACAGGAATATGAGTAACAGAGCTTACAGGAGGCAGGCTATTAATAGACAGGTCGTTTAACGTAGTGTCAAGTGTTGAAATTCCGGGTACATCACTATTAGAGCTAAATAATTTTCTGGCATCTGTAACAATATCGTAACCGTTAGTTGCCATATTATCAAATAGCAAATAGGTTTCATCCTTGTAATTATTACCTTCAATACTTAATCGTATCTTATCTATTACATTTGGAGTAGTTGTTTTTAAAAATGGCGTATTGGATGAGACCTTTACATTTTCGTTACATGATAATACCGGATTAGCAGCATTTGTTTGCACCCAAAAAGATTGTGAAGAAGCTACTGCGCTTGATCCGCCATTGGTACCAATACCCGCCACCCAACTGGCGTATTGCTGTAGCGCAGGATTCCAGATATAAATAGCATTATTTATATTTGTTTTTGTCCATGCTGTTGAACTCCAGTCAATAGGACAAGGATAAGGATTGCCGATCATTACATAACCATCATCTAATGGGCCCGCACTAGCAGAATAAGTTACGGGAAACGTGTGATTAAATTTAACGGCCGGCCCCGTAAGATCTACGGTTAGTGGCACAGGGCCAATATAACACCAATAGCCGATGCCCGGAATTATTGGATCTGTAGCATCTGTAGCCGCATTATAACCATAATCGCATATTCCTCCTACTGTTTCATCATAGGTATAAACAGAAGCAAATGGATTTGAGGGATAGGTGGAACCCGGAAAACCACTCGTAATAAAATCATCCTGCCAATCATTAATAGTAACGCCAGTAACAGGCGATGCTAAAAAACGCCAACCTGTTAAGCCAGTTCCAATATATCTTTGCATAGTAATATTTCCCGTTATATCCCCTGTTATAGGTGCAATTCTTGCAGTTCCATTAATATCAGAGATCAATGTAAAATCAAAACCGCTGGTAGAGAATGTGCCGGAAGAAATATTTAATTCACCAATAATATTTTGATGAGATGAAAGATAAGATCCTGCGGAATTATTTAATCTTAAATTTTTAAAAGTAGTTAGCGTGCTGCCACCAATCTGCTGAGCAGTTGTTCCTGCCAGTGTGGTAACAACTCCCGAATCTATAAACGAACCGTTATTAATAAAATCTCCGTAAATACTTATTGTACCCCCGTTATGAATTTTAAAATTACCGTTGTTTGTAAATTGTTTTTGAGCTTTTATAAAAAAGCACCAAAAGAGCAGCAGATAAATGATTATAGTTCTCATAATTATTTAATAGCAAGATTAAGTGACTCAATAGTTAAACTTGTAGCATCTGAATTATTCTCTGCCCAAACTTCAATATAATCGTTAGGTGATAAAAGCACTGTACACGAAAGCGTAATTGATCCCCTATCAACAGAAGAAGAACATTTCATTAATTGTTTTGACTCAGGCAATACAACACCATTCTTGGCGATATAAAAGGAAAAGTTCTTATTGTTACCCGAAGCTATGGCACTTAAGGAGCAGATCACCTGGAATCTTTTTGCTTTAGTGCCATTGTAAGTCAGCCGGTTATCTGAAGGCGAGGTAACCCTGAAAAGACTTGCAGTGGTAGTGGTGCCTAAGATCTTGGTAGATGTGTTAATTGCCGGAAAGGTTGTGACAATCACGGAGGAAACATACAGGTTTCCGGTGGCGATAGCATCCTTTTCCACATTCACGCCGGTAGCCTCAACTTCCCATTGTTTGGAAAAAGAACCTACAACTTTTATGCCGTCACCTACAAATAATGTGTTTTTCAATTCGGCCCCTGTTGTTACAGAGGTAATTCCTGACACATCCAGGCCCTTAGCTGAAAAAAAAGACAGCGCGTGTTTTTTACCGCCTTCAATCAGTATGGTACTGAAAGTCCCTACTAATTTCGTAAAGATGTTTTTATTATCCGCAATCCAAAAATTATTCAGTTCTACATAATCTCCTACATTCTCGAATGTTATGCCGTTGGTGTTGTTGGAATAAGCCACGTTGCTAAACACAACAAACCCCGCGAAACCCTTTACTAACCCGACGTTATCGGAATTAAATATGTATACAAACTCCACAATGAGGCTGGAAGCAGCATTATTTCCGGCATCTATGTTAAACACTTTGGCGCCGGGGTTGGAAGCAATAGCGGTTATATTAGAGATATGGCCTCCCAGGATGCCAGTAAATAATTCGCCTGTAGAAGGTGTATAAAGCAATATATCGTTCGATCTGTTCTGGCCGCTGATGGTAGCTCCATTCAGCTTGATCTTGCTTGTAAGTATTATTGTTCCGTTAACCTCGTAAAGGGTATTTGTTGATAAGGTAATAACTCCCGATACCGGCTGTGGGAAGTCTGAGGCGGATTTCACAAGCACATAGTTATTTTTTGCCGTATTGGTTGTATTAAAAAGCAGCCACTTTGAACCGTTCCAAGTATAATGCCCGTTGGGTAATGTGCCTCCGCTGCTGTAAACGGTCATCCCGCTGGGAGTTCCTGCTGTTAACGGGACAATGGAATCAGCATAATTCAGCGCCACCCGCGGAGGTAAAAAACCTTTATTGCTACTTTCCAATTCTAATAATGAATTGGCGTTAATGGTGTTAGGATTATCTCCAATTTTTACCTGGCTATAAACCCCGGTACTTAATGCAAAAAAGCATAAACTAATGAGAGATGTTTTTATTGTTTTCATACTAGAGGTTTAAATTTGTTACACTGTAAAAGTAAAACTCAAAAACCTGTTTATATTAGCATTGCTCATACCATACTTGCGCAGGTAAGATTTATTAGTAATTTGTAAGCTTTTAAGGTTAATATAAAAATTTTTTTCAAAAAACAATGTATACTCCGGTTGACCCATCGTATTAATTTTGCTTTTCAAAATCCAAAACCAAACAAAATGAAAAAAATATTTTAAATTACTTGTAGACGCGCTTTCACTCACATCATGCAAATGAAAATATTGGTCAGCAAAATAAGGTGTACGGTATATAAATACCAGTATTGTGCTATTTCTACAAAAATTAAATGCTTTTGCTTCTATGCCAAGGATTATAAATAAATTACCCGAGCAACTATTCCGTAGACAAATAAATTAATTTAATATGTTTCTATTTTTTTAATAGGTAAAACCCATACATTATTATTAATTGTTCTTACGATTTTATGAAGGCCTTCGGCACAAAATACATGTCCAAAATTAATTTTATCATTTTGCCGCGTTTCCCGGATAAATTTTTTTAAAGCTGCGCGATCGTATTTATAAATTTTATAAGTGTATTGATATTCGCGTTTCGAATAAATTGTAAGTTCTAATTTAAAACCAATAACATATATCATTGCATTCCACTCTTTATCTTTCAATATGTCGATCCAGCTATGATTAAGCAGGGCTGCCTCATGCTCATTATCGAATTGTATCCCAAAAAACGGGGGCTTCTTATCCGGAAATTTAAAAACCAACTCAATCATACTATTCTTTATTCTGCAAAATTAATATCGAATCAACTCTTGCTTTGCTATAGAATATAGTTAGTTGATAAGTAATTCTGGCAGTGCCGGCCGCGTATCTTCCAGGCTAAAGTTGTTTAAAAGTGGAGTAATTTATTTTTATCTGAAGTACTAATTTTGAGGAGCAGGTAAATAAACATGGAATTTTGCCCCTTCATTCAATTGCCCCGTGGCAGCTATCAGCCCGCGATGATTCTCCACGATTTTTTTTTGTTTGCATACAAAATCATATTGGCATGTTAATTGCCTGTTAGAGTAGCAATTCAATAATCAATTTATGAATAATTTTTTTAATTCGGGAATTTGTAATGGATCCATAGCAACAAAATTGAAGAGATAGAGTTAATTGATCAAAAAGATGCAAGATTGTATCTTTATACTGCAAACGTTGATCTATCAGACGCATTCCAAAAACAAGTCAAATGCCTTCTAAAAAATTACTTCATAACTTCTATTCCGGCTTAAGTGGGTTGCAATTACCAATACCAAAGTACCTTTATCCAGCATCTCATAAAGATTCGAGTCGCTTAACATATTACTCCACATTTTTTAATAGTATTGAAATAAATAGTACGTTTTATAAACTTCCAATGGCCAACACAATTACCAAATGGTTGTCTTTAGTTCCAATGGATTTTAAATTCACGTTTAAACTGTGGAAAGAAATAACACATGTTAAAGATCTGGATTTTAAAAAATCAGATGTTGAGCAATTCTTTAAAATTGTATCTGCAGCAGAAAATAAAAAAGGATGCATACTTATCCAGTTTCCGCCAAGCTTAGACAAAATACATTTACCAAAATTGAAAGCATTATTAAAATGTGTACAGGAAGTAAATAGTAATAAAGAGTGGAAAATAGCGGTAGAATTTCGGAATAAATCGTGGTATAGCAAAGAAGTATATACTGTTTTAAAAAACTGTAATGCAGCATTGGTTCTGCAAGACATCCCCAAGTCTGCATCCCCTATGATAACAGATTTGGCTGATTTTATATATGTTCGTTTTCATGGACCGACAGGAAATTATAGGGAAAGCTATCCTGAATATTTCTTGTCAGAATATTCAACGTTTGTGAAGGAATGGTTGGAAGATGGAAAAACCGTGTATGTGTACTTTAACAACACTATGGGAGATGCTTTTAAAAATCTTGAAACTTTAAATGGCTTCTGCCTGGATTGCCCCTAATAAAATATCTGGCACTTTGTTTGCCTTCATATAATAAAAGATTATGGCAGACGACTTAAAAAATAAAGGACCGCAAGATCGAAGCAAAATTAGTTTAACCGAAAAATGGGAAGTTGAATATTTGACAACACTCTTAGGGTGTACAGAAGCAGATCTTAGGGAGGCCGTTGAAAAAATGGGAAACTCGGTGCAGGTTATTAAAGACTACTATTTTAAATAAAAATCGTTTTATATTCAGTTAGTAGCAAAAATTCCACAGTATGTCAAAGAAAAAAGTAATCAAAAAGGCCTCTTCTTCAATGAAGAAGCCAGCCAAAAAAGTGGCAAAAAAAGAGGTTGTTGAGACAGGAACATCAAAACCTAAAAAACTTAATGTTGTTGAATTATTAAAGAAAGCTCCAAAGGAAAAATTTCCTGCAAGACTAACACCTATGTTAGCAACATTAGTAGATAAGCCTTTTGAAGAAGAAGGTTGGCTATATGAAGTAAAATGGGATGGTTACCGGGCCCTTGCTTTTTGCAATAAAAATAAGGTAGAGCTAAAATCACGAAACGATAAATCATTTAACGAAAAATTTTATGCTGTTACTAAAGCTGTAAAAGAGTGGAATATAAATGCAATTGTGGACGGCGAAATTGTTGTTATTGGCGATAATGGTCTTTCTAATTTCGGAGCTTTACAAAATTGGCGAAGTGAAGCAGATGGAGAACTTTTCTTTTACGTATTTGATATTATCTGGTATGAAGGAAAAGACCTCAGCAATTTACCGTTAACAGAACGAAAAGAGATCCTCAAAAGTATTGTTCCAAAAAAAGGAATAATAAAATTAAGTGACAGCTTTGATGGTGATGGTAAGGAATTTTTTGAGACTGCCAAAGCAAGTGGTCTTGAAGGAATTATTGCTAAAAAAGCAAACAGCGTTTATTTAAAAGGAGACAGAAGCCAATCATGGTTAAAAATAAAAGCGAACAAGCGCCAGGAAATGGTGATCGGCGGATATACCTTAAACGATGATAGTAGTAAACCTTTCAGTTCTTTATTAGTTGGCGTATTTGAAGGAAAGAAATTAGTTTATACCGGAAAGATCGGAACGGGTTTTAATATCCAAACACAAAAGGATATGATGAAACTATTTAAGCCACTGATAACTGACAAAGCACCTTTCTCTGAATTGCCAGACATTAATAAACCGTCCAGGTTCCGCCCTAACCCTCCGCATGCCACAGCAACTTTTTTAAAACCACAATTGGTTTGTGAGGTAAGTTTTACCGAGATGACAAGTGATGGCATTATGCGCCATCCATCATTTGAAGGAATACGTATTGACAAAAAAGCAAAAGATGTTATAAGAGAAATTGCAAAGCCCACAGCTAAAGCAATTAAAGCTACAAAAAATCTCACTGACAAAAATATGCTCTCTGCTAATTCAAAAAAAGAACGCAAAACATTCCTTAATCCCACAGATGAAACACAGGTAAGAGAGATCAATGGTCATGAATTAAAGTTTACGAATCTGAGCAAATTTTATTGGCCTAAGGAAAAAATTACAAAGCGCGACTTATTAAATTATTACTACCAGGTAGCTCCGTATATTTTACCGTATCTAAAAGATCGTCCACAATCTATGTTACGCCATCCTGATGGCATTACAGGTTTTAGTTTTTATTACAAGAATATAAAAGGCAAAGCGCCAGAATGGTTAGAAACATATAATTATCATAGTGAGAATGATGGAGAGGACAAAGAATATCTTGTTGCCAAGGACGATGCCAGCTTACTATACATGGCATCATTAGGCTGTATAGAAATGAATCCATGGAACAGTACTGTAAAAAAAGAAGATTATCCGGATTGGTGCATCATAGATCTTGATCCCGGAAAAAATACAACATTTGAACAGGTAATTGAAACAGCCCTTGTTACAAAAGAAGTTCTTGAAAGTGTTGGAGTAACATCTTATCCAAAAACTAGCGGATCAACAGGCATTCATATCTACATTCCGTTAGGCGCAAAATACACATACGAGCAATCAAAAGAATTTGCGCGCGTTATTGCGAGAATGGTTCATGAACGATTACCAAAATTTACGAGTATTGAACGTATTGTAAAAAACAGGAAAGGAAAATTGTATATTGATTTTTTACAGAACAGGCCACAGGCAACTGTATCTGCCCCCTACTCTGTTAGGCCTAAACCAGGCGCAACTGTTTCTATGCCTTTACATTGGAAAGAAGTTAAGAAAGGATTAAAAATGACAGATTTTACTATTAAGAACGCGATTGAAAGAATAAAACGTGAAGGAGATATTTTTAAACCTGTTTTAGGAAAAGGAATAAATTTAACTAAAGTGATAAAGCAATTCAAAACATAAATAGAATTAACTACCTGACTTTTTTTAATTCAATTGGAATTATTTTTTTTACCTGTAATTTTAATTTTCCGACAAATGCAAAAGGCACTTCTATCCATTTAGATGTTGCTGAAGATTTAAAAAAATAAATATTTTTATCCTGATCGCGAAACAATTTTTTAGAGCTATTATTAAAATAACCGCTTAAAGTGTGATAGGCTAAATCATACATTATTGCTGCGTTTGTCTTTTGCTTATTTAATAAAATTATTTCATTCAATGAATGATATGGTTTTAGGGCATACACTAAAATAGAACGAACCCTTGAGGACTTTTTCAAATTTTCTGAAATATTTTTTTTTATCTCTTTATATTCCGCAGTATTTCTTTTAACCTGGATCATTATTTGCAAATACCGGTTAAATTGACCACCTTAAACCGATTCAAATTGACCAGTGAATTTGCTGGCGAAGATTTTAAGTTCATGAACTGTTTTGGTCTTTAAACAAATGTAATTAATTTTTAGTTTAAGT
>JACDED010000191.1 GCA_013816615.1 Bacteroidota bacterium | reverse complement strand
AACCTGAAGTTTCAATTTTATTAAAAGCTGAAGCCTCCCTGTTTTGAGTTTGCTGGGCTTTAATTGTAATTACCGAAGTAATAAGCGCAATGGATAAAAATTTAGTGTTCATTTGGTTGTTTTTTAATATTTATAATTTCTTTAAAAAGCGCTTTATTGTTATTTTAAGAGTAAGACGTGCCCGACTTTAAAAAAGTTACAGCTATCCTAAAAAACCGTAAAAAATATATGTTTAACATTGAATTATATAAAATGACCTTAAAATTCCCCAAAATGTACAATTTTTACCCATTTATACAATAATATACGGAGCTATAATCTCTAAAACCACTTAAAAGTGAGTATGGAATAAAAGTTGAAGCAATAAAATTATGAAAATTACACTGATATATGAGAACTATTGAACTACCTGAAACAAATGGCAATTTATTAAACCTTGTTGATTATGAATTAGATCTTTTGCTATCACCTCCTGCTATTAAAGAAAATATTATTGTTAAAACAGATAATCTTGTATCAGCAACTAATGGAAAATTTAAACTTGAATACAATGACACACTAATTGATGAAGGGCGATTAAAAATATTTATTTGCGATTTTACTACAGGGAAGTATTGTATTCACATTTATGGAAAAATTAAAGGAAAAGAAATTCAAAGTGTAAAAGAATTCAGGGGAGATAAAAATTCAAGTGCCACCATCAAAAATATAAGGATAAAATATATTTTAGTTCACAGCAGAAATATTTTAAGGACTTACTATTTAAGCTCAGATACGCGAAGTATAGAAAATCATTTGACCTCTTTTCTTTCTACATTATAGTTCTTTTTTTAGTTCTGAGATCTTTATGTTCTATAGTTAACTGATCTATTTCGCCTCTTAAAATCAGTAAATTTTATAAATTTTTTAATTGTCTTTTTAAGCATAAAAGGAAACCCGTAAATCTTATAAATTTTTAAAGCAATTTTATAATTTATTCTTGTGATTATTCCTCACATTTGTTAAATCCGTTAATCTATGACGAAAATCTACATTAAAAACATGGCTTGCGAAAGTTGTATTACAGTTGTTAAAACTGAACTTCAAAAACTACATATTGTATATACGCATGTTACATATGGTGAAGCGGAAATAAAACAAAAATTGACCGTGGAAAAAAAACAAAAATTCAACAATGCAATCAAAAAATCCGGTTTAGAGATACAGGAAAACAAACAAGGTATTTTAACGGAAAAAATTAAGGTCATCATAAATGAATTATTCGAGAATCCTGAAAGCTGGCCAAAAGTAAAATTTTCCGTATACCTTAAAGAGAAATTAGGCTATGATTATAATTACATGTCTAACCTGTTTTCTGAAACACAGGCAACAACAATAGAGCAATATATTATTTTAAAAAAATCTGAAAAAATAAAAGAGCTTATTCTTTTTAGTGATCTAAGCTTAACAGAGATCTCTCATAAATTGAGATACAATAATGTTTCGCACATGTCATCGCAATTTAAAAAAGCAACGGGTTTAACCCCATCGCATTTTAAAAAGCTTAAAAAACTGAGAAATCTGAGATCTGATTCTTAATTATTTTTTTTCTACGCTAAAAGAATTGAAGGAAAGCGCATAGCCTTTATTGCCGGTCTCTTCTCCATCAATAGCTTTAACACCTAATTTATTTACCTGATTTGCCAATCGTGCGGCACGCTGCCAGAAACCTTTTTTAGCAGAAACTTCAGCAGCTACATTATCCTCATCATCAGCTTCGGTAGCTATTAAATAATTTTGTTTTGAATATTTAGGCTGTACTGAATTACTAGCCAGTAAAGATTTATTTACCGTATCAATAACTGTTTTATTAGCGATTAGTTTTGACTCGTTCGGGGGTTTAACGAGTTCCTGCTCTATATTCTGCTTCTCTTTATTCACACCTAATGAATTAGCTGTTGCTTTGCGTAACTCACTGTTTTTTCCATTCTTAATACTATTGTTTTTACTGATGGTATTTACATTTTTAGCGATGTAATTTGAGTTTTCAGGAACAGTATTGTTTGATTTGGTATTTGAATCAACCTTGTTGATCATATTATTTTTAATAGTGTTATTAGTCTTTTTTAGATCTGTTTTTGCCAGTTCATTATTTTCGATAACAGGTTTTGAATTGTAATAATTAAATATAAAAGCCAGGCCAATTATTAATAAAATAGCTGCAGCAATAGATACAATGGTTCTAAAACTAAATAAAACAATAACTTTTGTTTCTTTTTTTAGGTTTTGTTTATCTTCAAATATAATTGTAGCATCAACAGCTAATTTCGTTCTCTGATAAGACAAAACTTCTTTTTGAAGAACAACATTTGCTTTTAATTCTTCTTCAAATTTTAAAATATGTGTAGTAAGTAACTGACCTTCCACGTAAGCCAAAGCAGCATTATTTAAGATCAATTGGTCTTCCGTTTTCCATAAAGAAGATTTATCCCTAAACGCTAATGCTTCCGGATCTAAAATTGTTTTACCGTAAGCCTGTAACTTTAATGAAAGCTCTTTATCCTTTAACAATTTAATTTCAAAGGCTTTTCTTTCAGTAGCAGATAAATTATTTTCTAAATAATTAATTATCTCTTCATCCTCAATAAAAATCTCTGTTTTTTTTAAGTCGTTCTTAAAATCAATGTTTAATTCTTCGTTAGCAAAAGAAGGAAGTTCCATATCCTCCAGGTCTATCTCCAGATGAGGATTTGTAAGTAAAAAGGCTTTTAATTCGGCAACAGCAGTCTCATTTAAATTACCATCAAGATAATCTATTAAAAATGCTTCGTAATTATGTAAATTAATTTTGCCCATTAAATAACTGTTTCCACTTTGCCTATATAATTCTTTAAAAATGTTCTTGCTCTGAAAATATAAACCTTTACCTGGCTTTCGGTTAATTGTGTTATCTCGCCTATCTCCAAATAATCATAACCCTCATAATCGCGCAATAACAACACTGTTTTTTGTATTTCGGGTAATTGCTCCAGTCCTTGATTTAAGATCTCTTTAAGGTCAGAATATTGCGAAGAATGACTGTGTTGATTAAGATCAACTTCATTCATTTTTGCATTCTTTGAATTCTTACGCGTATAATCCACCAAGGTGTGGTAAGCCGTAGTAAATAAATACGTTTTTGATTTTGCTGCATCAATACTCTCTACTTTACGCCACATCTTTTCAAAAGAATCCTGTACAATATCTTTAGCTGCATCCTTATCGCGAATTTGTTTCAGAATAAAACGGTACACACCATCTGCATGATTATCTACACATTGATTATATTCGGCTAAATTCAATTTATTCTATAAGAGTAAGACGTATTAATGTCTTTAAAGTTACAAGAGAATTATATTTTTAATTAACTGAATATCAGGTAATTAAACGTCGAAGTGTTTAATTCTGGTGTTTGAACTAAGATGATTGATAAAAGCTTCGTGATTTATTTCTGCCCCTCTTATTTCGTATTCAATAACAAGATCACTGTTTGATTTTGATTGACGCAGCCATTGATGCTTTAATTTAAATGAGCCGATCTTCTTTTCTATTTCCACTTTTAGATCCAGGTCGTTATCAATTATGAGCTTATAAACACGCTCTTGATTATAGCGGTCTATAAATTTTTGTACGCCGGTAAATCCTAATAAAATAACAAGTGTTACAAACGTTACCAATACTGCAAATTCGTATTGTGCAATACCACAAGCCATTCCGATAGCGGCGCTTATCCATATTAAAGATGCGGTGGTCATTCCCCTTACACTCGAACCATCTCTAAAAATGGCACCAGCTCCCAAAAAACCAACACCAGTTACAATGTTAGAGGCGATACGTGCAGCATCATTATCTTTTCCTAAAATAAAAGAAAGAATAGTAAATAAAGTAGAGCCAAGTGTAATTAAAATAATTGTTCTGAAACCAATGTTACGGCCTTTATACTCGCGCTCTGCACCAATTAAAGCGCCCAGCACCAACGAAACTAAAAGCTTTATGGAGTTATCGAATATAAAATCGTAATCAAATCTCATTTTACAATTGTTTTAAAATTTCAGATTCTACTTCTTTCGAATCCCAATTGGTCTCAATGTTTGGCATTGCCATTATCTTATCCATTATCTTTTGTTGCTTTTGCCCTTCACTCAAAGCTTTGCTGTAACGAATAGATGGTGTGTATGTAACCATGCTGTACAATGGGATCCATTTATCAGGATGACTTTGTGAGAATTTTGCTTCGATCTTTTTTTGTAATAAAAATTTAGGATCCGCAGTTCTATCCCGCATCTCAATAAAATTTCCAACCGCAAGGTCAGCAATCGCATCAGCATCGGGCTTACGTAAACTTTGATATTCAGGGAAAATCTTTTCCCAATCATCTTTATGTTTTGTAACTAATTCGTTCAACACTACACAATCTTCAAAACCACAATTCATTCCCTGGCCGTAAAACGGAACAATAGCGTGAGCAGCATCACCGATCAATCCAATTTTATTGTCGAAGGTCCACGGAAAACATTTTACAGTTACTAAAGAAGAAACAGGATTATTCATAAAATCTTCAATCAAGGTTGGCATTAAAGGCACGGCGCTTGCAAACTCTTCATCAAAGAATTTTTTAACGGCTTCTTTAGTTTTTAAATTCGCAAAAGATTTTTCGCCCTCAAACGGTAAAAATAATGTACAGGTAAAATTTCCGTCAAGGTTTGGAAGCGCGATCATCATAAAGCTACCGCGTGGCCAAATATGAAGTGCATTTTTGTCTAATAAAAATTCACCATTCTTTCCCGGAGGGATAATTAATTCTTTATAACCGCTTTCAATATAATGTTGATTGTATTCAAACCGATCATTTTGCAATTGCATATTTAAACGCGAAGCTGCAAATGCACCATCGGCGCCAAATATAAGATCAGACTGAACGTTCTCAATTTTTTTTGTGTTATTATCTTCAAACGAAGCCTCTAATTTTTGACGGTCAATATGCGCGCAACGTTTATCAAAATGGATTTTCACATTAGCTTGCTGTTCTGCAAGATCCATCAACTTCATATTTATATCTGCACGTGATACAGAATAAATAGCCTGGTTATCTTTACCATAAGGTTGAAAAGCAGACGAACCATCTTTATTGTGGATCTGGCGGCCATACATTGGAATAGCAATTTTTTTGATCTCATCGGCAATGCCAACACCTTCAAGGCCTCTCCATCCACGATCACTCAATGCAAGGTTAATTGATCTTCCTGCGGAAATATCAGTTGTACGCATATCAGGCCTGCGTTCAAAAATATTTATCTTATACCCTTTTTTAGCGAGATAGATCGATAATAAAGATCCAACCAAACCTGCGCCAACTATAGTAACACTTTTACCCATTTTAATTATTTAATTTGTCTCAAATTTATTTAAAAGATAAACAACCTTTAAAGAGTTTATCATTTTTTATACTTAGTCATCATTGTTTCCTTTTTACCGATCATAACCACTGCCTTTTCAATACGGCTTATGCGGGTTTCTTCACGTTTAGCGCTTTCTATCCAATTCATATATTCTTTTCTGTGCGAATAGGCCATATTCTCAAAGTACTTTAAAACCCCCGCCAGCTTAAATTCTTTTTTTATATCCTTTGCTACTTCAACTGTTCTGTCTTTTGGAACAACAACCTTTTTGCCTTTTTTGTTGAGATCTATGGCCTCAAATAAATATTCTAACAGAATATCTTCATTTATTTCTTTTGCTTCTTTAAATTTAAAGCCCCTTGTATTTATACTTCCTGTATTATGATTCAACAACTTTCTTTTATCCTTTAATAACGAGCCTTTAAAAAATACAAGCGTTACATTTTTTTGAAATCCTGCAAAGCCACACACCATACC
>JACDED010000190.1 GCA_013816615.1 Bacteroidota bacterium | reverse complement strand
GTTTAGGACTAAAACGACAAAATACTGTCTATGATTTTAAAATTTTTGTCGCGAAACAAAATCAAAAAAAACTTATCGGAGTTTTGCAGCGCTCTCATTTCATATTCATTCTGTCTATATCATTCTTTTCCTGCCGCGAAGTATCCGGCACAAAGAAAGATATTAAACTCAGTAAAAAACTTCAGCCAATTGTAGATTCGTTAATGGTATTTAATGTGGTTCATGATGATGCTATTGGTTACTCTGGTGATGAATCGAATGTGTATTTGAATTTTAAAAAACTAATGACTTTGGCAAGCGACGATGAGCTGATCAGTTTAACCGACCATGATTCCGCTTCTGTAAGGGCCTATTCTTTCTGGGCACTAGCAAAAAGAAAGAACATTGTCGTAAAAAACATTCTTGATCAACATCTTAATGATTCTGCTAAGTTCTTTTTTATGTCTGGTTGTACGGTTGGACAAGAGAAAATAAATGAATTTTATCTAAATCTATTAACCCCGGATTATCTAGATATATCCTGTATAAAATTAACACCGAAAGAAGTAGAGATAAAAAAAATTAAATTAAATTTCAAATAAATAAACTAAATGAGGTTCCGCGTTCAACAAAATTCCCGTTCCATAGGTCCCGATAGTTATCGCAAAGCAATCTGCGTTATGGTACCTATTTAATTTGCAACATCACAAAGCATTTGTATCTTTTAAATTACTCGTCGTTATACGATAAGATAAGATCAAAAATGCTAAAACAAATTACACTAACTATTTTCTTAACTGTTCTTACTATAAACTTATCTTATAGCCAAAATTGCAAAGAGCAAACAATAGAATACTTACAGGGAATATGGATTGCGGAAGGCCGTCAAGATACCGCCTTGGTTATTATTAACGATCAAAAATTAGAGTTCAACTTTAAGGGATTCAGAAATTGGGATGATCCCAAAACCATTAATATAAAAAACCAAATTCCCGAGTTGCCTGACTCCATTTATGCTTGCAAGTTTGTAGAGCTTGTAAGTGCGGTCGATACCTTACACTATAAAATTTTAGCGTTAACAGATAGTACAATGATCTTAACAAAATATTCAATTTCAAAAAACAGCTTCTTTTCTGAGGGTGAAAAACCAATAAAGTATATTGATAAAGTAACATTCCATTATCGCAAAACAAAGGGCTTACCAAAAGGATATAACTTAAGAGCGTCCGTTTTTGGTACCTGGTATGATGAGGCTACAAAAATTATATTAAAACCGGATTCTACATTTTCGATCACATTTACAAAGTCAATTTGTTTCTATTCAACCTGCGGAAAATTTAAGTTAAATGGAACTAATTTTGTTTTAAAAGATGTCCGGGATAAAAAGTGGATCATTCATCCAATTGATTGTGATGCTCCAGAAGTTACCATAATAAAATCAGATTTGAAGATCAAACATCTATTATTTGATGAAAACAATGAAATTCATTTGTATTATAACTGGCTTGGCCTTTGGTTAAAGGAAAGCCATATGATACTCACAAAAATGAGATAATACCCTCCGCAGAATTTGTAATCCTAAGCACTTTATAGCTTTATCTGATCGACGGACACCTATATTTAAATATTGGAAAGTTTTATAACAGGGAAGCGACTCACCGGTTATTTTTTGATTAGCTTCTCCCTAAAAGTACACTCAAAAATCAATTTCTAAATGGAAAATATCAATAATCATCACTAGTTTAAAAAGGTTGCAAATTTCAGTAATATTTTTAGGGGAATATTTTACTCAATAATTTAATTTTCCTGTAAAATCTTTCATTTTTAAAGCGTTTAAGTCTGGCATGTGTTTATTAGCGTATATATAATAAGTTATAAAGCATAGGTATGGAAAAGAGCAGAGAATTATATTGTATCCTGGTTGATGATGATAGTGATGAACTGGAAATATTTAATGTAGCCATTGAGGCCATTAATTATAAAGTGCAGTTTGATGGTTTTACAGACTTTGATCTTGCTCTCAAGTCAATTTATGCGAAACAACCTGACTACATTTTTCTCGACAATAAAATGGGTGCCATGAGTGGAATAGATTGTTTAAAGAAGCTGAAAAGTATTGAAGAGCTTGCACATATACCGGTGGTAATTTATTCAGGCTCTATAAACGGTCTCGAAAAAAAGGAAGCTGAACAATTGGGTGCTCTAAGCATTATTGCAAAGTCAGATTCCATAAAAGAAATGGCTTTTTCTTTAGAATCTTTTTTTAACGATTTTTTTAAAGAAAAATCTTTTGTATCACGGTAATTAAATTATCCTCCATAAAATATACAGGGCGCAATTTGCACTTATACTGTACGTATAGCATTATAAATATTCGGGTGCTTTCAAAACACCGATACACAGGATTTGTAACCCTGAATTAATAATTGCATAGTTATTTACTTTAGCTTTCGCTAAAAACATTTATCTTTAACAAGATTCCTGCAAATAATTTATATGAAAGCATTATTAATTATAGACATGCAATTAGGCAGCTTTAGGCCTTATACACTTCGACATGATACTTTAGGGATTATTAATACAATTAACACACTTGCTAAACAATTTCGGGACCGCAAGCAATTGGTTATACATATTCAGCACGACGGTTCTAAAGAAAATTGTTTTATACCCGGCACAGATGATTGGAAACTATTACCGGAATTAACCCAAATGCCGGAAGATCTCTTGGTAAGCAAAACAGCTAACGATTCGTTTTATAATTCAGAATTAGAAACTGTTCTTAATAAATATAATATTACAGACTTATTTATTACAGGCTGCGCCACCGATTTTTGTGTTGACTCTACAATTAAGTCGGCATTAAATAAAGATTACAAAGTAAACGTTATTTCAAACGGGCATACCACTGCCAACAGGCCACACATTGACGCGCCAATTGTTATAAAACATTACAACTGGCTTTGGGCAGATATGACAGCAACAAAGCATAAGATAACGGTTACTGAGGCTGAAGCATTGAAAGATCTGATCTAATAAGCCCATAGAAAACAAGCAATAAAACCTCTCAATTCCCGTTATCTTAAAAACCCATTCAAAACCTTGCTTTGCGATTTTTAAGATCGATCCTTGTATTACTATTTTGCCATTTTGCCTCATCGCAATTTGGCCAGGTTGAAGTTAAAGGACGTTGGAACGTTGAATGCGGCATGACTACGATCAGTGGTTTCAGAGAAAATTCAAGCCTTAACCTAAGATATATCTCACCAAGGTTTAAATGGTCGGAAGAATGGAATGAAGAAGAAGAAAAATATCCCGATAAATTCAGAAATACACGTATGTTCGTCGAGCTCATATATGGCCCTCCAAAAAAATTAATATGCACAAGCTTTTATGTGCAAACGCGGCTTTTAGGAACAAAAAGATTTAGCCTGAACATGTATGGGGGCATGAAATTTTTTATTATAACCAGCCAGGAATATAAAGCAATATCCTATTTAAAAGGCGGCCGTGAGTTCTGGTACATGACCACAGGATTAATATTCAAGTTCACTCTTGGTGTAATTGCACCGTTTTTTGACCTGGGTGGCGATAGAATAATTACGGTTGGTACAGAAGTAAATTTGCGTAAAATTTATAGAAAACCTAAGAAGAGATATAACTTAAAGACAAAACCTGAATAATTTGTAGAGATAAAAAGCATTTGTATCTTTAAAAAAATGAAAAAACTCTGCTTAATTTTCACATTACTACTCTTCTTTATTTCCTGTTCAGACAAGCAGGAAGTAAAAGTGGAAATTCCCGATCCGGCATTAGTAAAAGAAGAACCTCTTTTTTACGCCGTTTACAATAACGATGTCAACCTTCAAACTCCAAAATATGGCCAATGGTTATACGAACATAAAGAAAGCGGCCAAACCTTTGAAGAATATTTAAAACTAAAACCTGTACGCCCAAACGATTCAATAAACACCATTTTTATTCAACCATTTGGAGAATTTACAAATGAAGAAACGGAAACAATAAATAAAACTGCTGAGTATGTTAAACTATTTTTCGGCTTAAACACACAAGTGTTACCACTTAAGGCTGATAACTCTGTACCGGATTCTGCAAAACGAGAGCATGATGGATCAATACAAATACTCTCTCCCTACTTATTAGAGCAAACAAAAAAAGCCATGCCGCCAAAAGGTATTGTATTAATGACGATCACAAAAAAAGACCTTTACCCAAAAGACGATTGGAACTTTGTATTTGGCCAGGCTTCTTATGTAACAAGAACAGGTGTTTCATCCATTCACCGCTTTAAAAATGATCTTCCTGACTCACTGAATTCAAACAGTTTTCTTTCACGTTTAATTAATGTCACCACTCATGAAATTGGGCACATGTTCTCCATCCGCCATTGTACCTTTGCAAGATGTTTAATGAACGGGGCCAATAATCTTAATGAAACAGACGGGTCGCCAAACAGGCTTTGTTCAAATTGTTTAAAGAAATTGTATTGGAATTTAAGGTTTGACAATATAAAAAGGATGCAACAATTAAAAGATTTCTTTTATGAGAACAAGCTTTGGCGCGATCATGAACTAATGAATGTTGATCTTGAAATATTGAAGATCCAGAATAAAAAAAATCGTAAATAATGTTTTTTTACTATTAATTTTATTAATTACTAAAATGAATTCTCTTTTTGATATAGTTTATAAATTTCTGTTAGCTATTGCTGACATTACAGGCTTTACTTATAGAGAGATCAATATCATTGTCTATTTTTTTATCATTCCCCTATTCTACTTTCATCTCATTGATAAGTTAAGAGGCAAACATTATTTTAAGCTCGGATTTACAGTTTTATGTTGTATCACCTGCGTTTTAATTCCAAATTTTGAACGATTTTCTTCAATACTCTTTGATCACTCTGTGGTCTTTTTAAACTGGTTTGATATTATCGGCTGGAATTATATTGTAGCATCTGTTATTATCTGCGTTTTCTTTCCTATTCTCATTTATTTGGCTTTATTGTATTTTGTAAGAAAAAAACAAAAAAAGGATTTTCTTTGGTTTAAGTTTGTGTAAACAATGTCAGTTTCAAATAATGCTTATTTCTTTTGAAAAACCCCAAAGCATTTGTATATTTAAAAGAATGAAAAAAGTATATTTTATATTCATTTTTAGTCTTTGGATACTTCATTTACCTCAGTTTCAATTGTTGATGCTAAGATAATATGTGATCCAAATGCATTCTATAAAAAAGTAAAAAACAAATAAAAAGCATGGCTTACGATACAACTCTAAGTGATAGAATAAGAGAATACCTTCTTAATTTTCCTAAATTAAAGATCGAAGAAAAAGAAATGTTCAAAGGACTGGTGTTTATGGTTAACGGTAAAATGTGTATAAATGTAAGCAGAGATAATTTAATGTGCCGCTTTGACCCTGCTTTAAAAGAAGAACTTGCAGAAAAGACAGGTTACTTGCCAATGCTCATGAAAGGAAAAGAGATGAAAGGTTATTGTTATGTTGAACCTACAGGATTCAGATCAAAAAAAGATCTTGAGTATTGGGTTAACTTATGTTTAAACTTTAACGATAAAGCCAAAGCATCTAAAAAGAAAAAATAATTATTAGTTTAAGATAATTAAACTGCATGATAAAATATCTGAAAAATTGAAAGAGGGCGATCAATGCAAATTTTTTGCAGGTACACATGCCGGAAAATCAGGAACCGTAAAGGATATAAATACCAGCAAGACAGGCAATATTACAATTACCCTTTTACAAAAGAACGGAGACATGTTTAAAACATTGGGCAAAATGTAGTCGTAAAAAAAATAGTATCTTCAATTATGAAATTCGTCCTCGCACTTTTTTTATTTTGTTTCTGCAATAATCTTTTCTCACAAGAAGATAGTATCATCTACAC
>JACDED010000189.1 GCA_013816615.1 Bacteroidota bacterium | reverse complement strand
TCTTTAATGTTAGATGGCGAATTAACCGCTTTAGAATATAAAGAAATGAAAGTGGATATTGAAGAAAATATTAAAGCCTTAGAACGTCAACAAAACCAATTAAGGCTAACAGATGAAGATTTGAACGAGCATATTGATTTTTGCGTTGCCCTGCTTTCAAATATTGATAAAATCTACGATGTAGCGGATATTAGCACAAAACAACACATTATCGGTTCGGTTTTCCCTGAAAAACTGATTTTTGAAAATAATAAATGTCGAACCACTAAAATTGAGGATGCAGTTGCGCTACTTTGCTTAAATAGCGAGGGATTGAGTGAGAATCAAAAAAAAAAGCACCCTATAAATAAGGTGCTTTCCGTTGAAGTACCCAGGAGGAGACTCGAACTCCCACACCTTACGGCATACGCACCTCAAGCGTACTTGTATACCATTCCAACACCTGGGCATCGTATACTTCTCAAAAAACATTTGAGAAATAGCACTTGAGCTATTTCCTGCAAAGATGCAATTTTTTCAATAAAAAATAGTGTGAGGATCCTCGTGTTTCTACTCACTTTTTATTGATTTTAAGCGCCAGGGATGCGGAGGGTTTAGTTCTTTTGCCTGTTAAGGCAAAAAACCGAGGCGATAGCCGAGCCCAAAGCAGCCCGCCCGGGCGCCCAAAACATAAATATTTTGTTTTTTGGAGTAAAATTTGACTTTGATAGTTAAAAAACACTGCCTTTATTGCGTTTTTTAAACATTTATTTATATCTTTGCATCCCTATTTCAAAAGCCGCTGTTTACACAAGGTAAAGTATGCTGGAAATATTAAACTTAAAAATTTTACAAAATGAGCCTTTTATTAGACTACGTAAAAAAACAGATCACCAGTGAAGTTAAACATCCAAACTTCAAAGCAGGAGATACTATTACAGTATCTTACAAAATTAAAGAGGGTGAAAAAGAACGTATCCAGCAATTTAACGGTGTTGTAATTCAACGCAAGAACGAAAGAGCTACCGCTTCATTTACAGTTCGTAAGATCAGTAATGGTGTAGGTGTAGAGCGTATCTTCCCAATTGCTTCTCCTTTTATTGATAAAATAGAAGTAAATAAAATTGGTATCGTTCGTCGTGCTAAATTATTTTACATTCGCGAGCTTACAGGTAAAGCAGCACGTATCCGTGAGAAGATCCAAAACAAATCAACTGACAAGGCTAAATAACAGCAATTATCATATACTTTATCAAAGCCGCTTCAATAAACCGAAGCGGCTTTTTTATTGCCGAAAATATCAACATAATTTTCTTCCATTGCGAAAGCAAACACTATGTTTGATTTCCTATGCGCTATAATAAAGAAACTTAAAAAACATTTTTTTTATCGCGAAGCATAAACCGGTTTGCGAATTTAATAACAGAACAATTTACTTAGCAGAATCTCTTTAATTAATTTATTGAATGGTTTAAACCCTTATCTGCAATTAAAAAAAACATATGTCAAGGTGGTTCAATTATCCGCTAATCACCCTAAAAGGGGTTGTTTAAGTTAAATTATTGTTCTATTTTTAGCCCCTAACTAATAAAAAAACATGGAACAATCAACAGCTCAAAAAGGACATCCAAAAGGACTTTGGGTATTATTTGGAACCGAAATGTGGGAAAGATTTAACTTCTATGGCATGCGTGCCATCCTTACATTATTTATGGTTAATTCGTTAATGATGAAAGAAGCAGATTCATCATTGATATATGGAGGGTTTTTAGGATTATGTTATTTAACCCCAATGTTAGGTGGTTTTGTTGCCGATCGTTTTTTTGGTAACAGAAATTGTATCATGCTTGGTGGTATAATGATGGCCATAGGACAAATGATCTTATTTGGAAGTGCTACCGTGTTTGACGGAAATCTTGATCTTGCAAAAACATTATTATGGGTTGCTTTAACGATCATTATTTTTGGTAATGGTTTCTTTAAACCAAACATTTCAAGTATGGTTGGGAGCTTATATCCTAAACAAGAAAAAAGCAAACTAGATACAGCCTTTACTATTTTTTATATGGGTATTAACTTAGGGGCGTTTTTAGGCCAGTTAATTTGTCCGTTGGTTGGTGATGTTAAAGATGCCGGTGGTGTTCGTGATATCCACGCATTTAAATGGGGCTTTTTAGCAGCTTCAATCGCCATGTTGATCGGTACAGCTGTTTTTTATTTTCTAAAAAATAAATATGTTGTTACTCCCGAAGGAAAACCTTTAGGTGGATTACCAAAACATAATGATGCTTCGCAGTATGAAGAAGGAGAATCACAAAAAGCAGTTTTCTCTCCAATGTCATTAATTGTTGCAGTTATTTCTTTTGTTGTTTTGTTTTTCGTTTTTAGATATATGTTAGCAGGTACAAATCCTGTTAAAACAATTATCTATCCAATTATTTATTCTCTTGGTTTAACCTTAGCGGGCTTAATTATCTCTGATAAATCGTTAACCAAAGTAGAGCTGCAAAGAATTTTAGTAATTTATATTGTAGGATTTTTCATCATCTTCTTTTGGGCAGCTTTTGAACAAGCAGGTTCATCATTAACTTTTATTGCAGATAACCAAACTGACAGGCATATTTTTGGTTGGGAGATGCCGCCAAGTATGGTGCAGATCTTTAACGGGATATTTGTTTTTGGATTCGCATTTCCTTTCAGTATTCTTTGGGATAAATTAAGAGCAAAGGGTAAAGAGCCTTTATCTACCGTAAAACAAGCAATAGGTTTAGCGTTAATAGCAATTAGTTATTTTATTATTGCGCATAATGTAAAAGATCTTGGCAACAGTGGTTTATTAGGGATCCAATGGTTAATTCTATTGTACTTAATTCAAACATTTGCAGAGCTTTGTTTATCACCAATTGGTTTATCATTGGTTGGTAAATTATCGCCTAAACGTTTTGCTTCGTTATTATTTGGTGTTTTCTTTTTATCTAATGCTGCGGGTTATGCTTTAGCAGGATCTTTAGGCGCTTTAATACCTGCTACAGGTGATAAATTTAAAAAGGCACAGGAATTAGGCATCGATCTACAGGCTGTTCTTAATAAAACAATTACACCAACTGCTGAGCAAATTAAATTATTAGATGAGAACCAAATTAGCGCGGCTAACCCGGTTTTTGTTGGAATGGAAATTCATAATTTATTTGAATTCTTTATGGTGTTTGTTGTATTAACAGGAATTGCAGCTGTTGTATTATTTATGTTGACTCCATTCTTGAGAAAGATGATGCATGGTGTGAAATGATTTAATGGAACGCTGATCACGCAGATTAATATGATTTGTATGATTAATTGCAGTTCCGATAATGTTTTTCAAACCTACAATAACACATATTAATATGATCAGCACTGATAATTACAAGCATTCAGAAATAACTGAAAAAATTATCAGTGCTTTTTATAAAGTATATAATACTTTAGGTTATGGTTTTTTAGAAAAAGTATATGAAAACGCTATGTTCATTGAACTTGTTGCTCAAGGGATGCGCGTTGAAAAACAAAAAAGAATAAAAGTATTTTACGAAAATAAAGAGGTTGGAGAATATTTTGCTGATTTAGCCATTAACGAATTTGTAATCGTTGAATTAAAAGCAGCAGAAAGTTTATGTGAGGAACATGAATTTCAACTCATAAATTATTTAAAAGCTACAGAAATTGAAGTGGGTTTGCTTTTAAATTTTGGAAAAAAACCGGAAGTTAAGCGTAAGGTCTTTTCAAATAAAATAAATCAGGAATTGCAATCATAAAATAGAAAATCATATTTAATCATAACAACCAGTGTCATCAGCGTTCAATAAAAGTAAAGATCATATTTAATCATAATTATCAGCGTGATCAGCGTTCAATAAAACTAAAGATCATATCTAATCATAACAACCAGCGTCATCAGCGTTCAATAAAATGGAAAGCTTAGAGCAAATACAAAATTTTAAAGGTAAGTACCCCAGGCAACTGTGGTACTTATTTTTTAGTGAGATGTGGGAGCGTTTCAGCTTCTACGGTATGCGTGGTATGCTTGCTTTTTTTATGGTGCATGAATTAATGCTCGATGAAAAAACAGCCAACTTACAATATGGTGCTACACAAGCTTTTGTTTACGCTTTTACTTTTATTGGTGGTTTATTTGCAGATAAGATTTTAGGCTATCGCAAATCGCTTTTCTGGGGTGGCTTGTTAATGATCATTGGAAGCATCATCCTTGCCATCGATCCAAAAGAGTTTTTCTTTTTAGGAATTGGTTTTAATATTATCGGTACTGGTTTTTTTAAACCTAACATTTCTACCATGGTGGGTAATCTTTATAAAGAAGGTGATCCAAGAACTGATGCCGGCTTCTCTTTATTTTATGCTGGTGTAAATTTAGGCGCACTATTAGGAGGTTATCTTTGTATTGCCATTGGTAAAAGCGAACTCTTCGAAAATTTTATTCCAAAAAATTTAGCGTGGAATGTAGCTTTTGGTTTAGCATCTATTGTTATGATCGTTAGCTTACTTACGTTTGTGCGTACTCAAAAAAGCTTAGGTCCGATCGGGCTTTCACCTTTAATGAAACTGCAGGCCAATAAAAGAAAAATAATTGAGGTAATTACGTATGTGGGTTCATTGGCTGTTATTCCATTAGTGATTTTATTGGTGTCTAATCCTGGTTATACAGATATGTTCATGTATATAATCGGTCCGTTGGCTTTAATTTATTTTTTAGTGGAAATGATCGTTAATTATTCATGGGCAGAAAATAAAAAACTAATTGCTGCGATGATATTTATTATTTTCTCTATCTTCTTTTGGGCTTTCTTTGAGCAGAGTGGGGGATCGTTAAGTTTTTTTGCTGCTGATAACTTAGATAAAAATCTTGTTGGCTTAGAACTCGATCCAAATGGCGTAAATAATTCCGCTAACTCTTTATTTGTAATTGCTTTTGCCGCATTGCTTGGCATTCTTTGGATCTGGATGAACAAAAAGAAAGTTGAACCTAACACCACTGTTAAATTTGGTCTTGCATTTTTATTTCTTGCAGGTGGTTTTTATGTTTTTTATTATACGAAGTTTTTCGCCAGTGCGGAGGGAATTACTTCTTTAAATATTTTTACTTTGGGTTGGCTTGTAATTACATTTGGCGAATTGTGTTTATCGCCTATTGGCATGTCGGTAATGACAAAACTGTCTCCGCAAAAATTACAGGCAGGTATGATGGGTATGTGGTTCTTAGCAAGCGCTTACGGACAGTACTTTGCCGGAATTTTAGGTGCTAATATTGCAGAAGCTTCTGAAAACTCAACCAATCTTGAAAAATTAAATGTGTATGCCGATGGCTATAAACAATTAGCACTTTATGCTTTAATAGCAGGCGTAATTTTACTTTTAATTTCGCCCCTGGTTAAAAAATTAATGGGAAGCGTAAAATAAAAATTAAAAATTCAAAATTGAAGAATTAGTTCTTATTTTTCCAATCTGTAAAAGATTTATTTAATGTTTCGGTAAAGATCTCAACGGGTTGTGCGCCCGAAACCGCATATTGCCTGTTAAATACAAAAAAGGGAACGCCACGTACACCAATTTTTTGAGCTTCTTCAATATCCGCTCTTACATCATCACCGTATTTATCTGAATTTAAAACTTCTTTTATTTCTTTTTCTTCTAAACCAATTTCTTTACCAAGGTCAAGAAGTGTTTGCTGCCCGGCTATATCTTTTCCTTCAGTAAAATAGGCTTTAAAGATCCGTTCTTCTGCCGCATTACCAAGCTTATATTTTTTTGCTAAATGGATTATGCGATGTGCGTGATACGAATTAGCAAGCACTGCTTTTTCAAAATGATAATCCAGGCCGTTTTCTTTTGCCATATCGGTTACATTTTTATGCATCTCATACTAATTAGTGTTCTATAATATACAAATATTTGTTATATTTGTATCAATTATGGCAAGAAAATCAAAA
>JACDED010000074.1 GCA_013816615.1 Bacteroidota bacterium | reverse complement strand
TGCCTGCAGGTTTATTTGTAAGGTCAATAGTTGTGTTTAATTCTGTAGTAGTGTTAGCATATATTTTTTCTCCTGAAGTTGTATAAACTTCTATTGTCATCTTACCGGAAAACTGTCCCTGTTTTATAATGAATGTGTTTTTTGAAGGGTTTGGAAATAAAGTAATAGCAAGATCGCTTTCTGTTTCTTTTATAGATGTAGAGGTACATGCATCTTCAAGAATAGTAAGACTGTTTGTTATATTCACAACATTAACTATAGTTGAATTAATTCCAGGATTTATATAATTTGAATAAATAATAGTAGAGTCGCCTTTTGTTACTGTTAAACTGCTAGAGGAAGAAGTAAAAGTTGAATAATTACAGGTGCTTAAAGAAAAATCGGTGCGTGTTAAAAGAGCATTATAATTTCTGTTAAGTGCTGTCGGATAGCAGGATGGTTGAATTGAATTGGATGTCGCTATTTCAATGCAATAATTGGCATACTGAACATTAAATTGTAATGAATTTGAAATGTTGCAAGAATGATTCTTTTTTTTCAGCAATACGGCTCCGTTTTGACTTAAAACCGAATGGCCTCCCTGGGAAGTAAAATTATCACTCATATAAACAAGTAGGTCTCCATTTGGTCTTTCATAAATAGAATGATTTAATAGATCTACGGCAAAATAATTCCAAGAAACATTACCCGTTTGAGAAACCTTAATCACATATCCATTGCCTGTACTATGAAATGCTGCGCCTCCATCATTGGTAGCTTTTAAATGAGATAAATAACTGTTTTGCGAAGCATTGTATTCATAACTCCACTTGAAATTATCGTTTTTGTCAAATTTTGTAAGTTTTGCAAAATAATTCCCGCTGCTTGGATTTGAAAGAAAAAAACAGCCGCTGTCTTTTGCAATATCAATTTCTGCTGCTGAATAATACCGTGCGTTTGGAAAAGGTGTATTTAAGCTAAATCTTTTCGCGTTAATAAAATTGCCCGAGGTATCTAAATTTATATAACACTGAGAAGCAATGCTGTTGGTTAAGTTGCCAAACAAAATTATTTTATTATTTATATATTTAACATCACTAACTAATAAAGAGTCAATATTTTTTGACCAAATTACATTTCCGGTTAAAGTATTAACGTATGCGATATTACTTATTGTTTTATTTGTTGCTATTAATGTATCGCGCAAAGAAATAATAGACCTATTGGAAGGTCCTTTTACTAATGACAGTAAAAACGGATCTTTATTTTTTAAAGACGTGTAAACTAATTTTTTCGAATACACGATATTAAAATTCGTGTCTATTTTAGTAAAATGTGTTTCATTATTATTGGCAGAAAGTCTAAATTTTGAAACCAAATAGATATCTGATCCAATACCAATAGTTTTGTGCTGAGTATAATTATTGAAGAGTGAAGTATTAACTGTTTTTAAAATATTTACCTGGCAAGTGTAAATGCTTATGCGCAGAAACAATAACAAAAAAAGTAATTTTGAAAAATATCGATTTTGCATAAAGCAAGGGCATCAAAAACCATGCCTCACTCATTTTAAAGCGTAACCGGTCGCTCCTAAATCAATTTAAACTTATGGGAATTTGCATTTCATCGATTCATTATTATATTTATAAATCCTAAAAATATAGTAATGAAGAAACATTTACTTTTTGCATTTTCTCTTTTATTTTCTCTTAATATAAATTCTCAAACACCAAGTCCTAAAGATTGCTCAGTAGAGCTTTGGGCTACCACACAGGTAAGTCCACCTACGATAACACTTAACTGGGTACCTAATGTAGGTACAACCAATTATGCTATTTATAGAAAGCCAAAGAACAGTTCTACATGGACAACACTTTCTGTTACCAATCCAAGTACTACTACTCAATATATTGATAATACAGTTGTAGTTGGAACGCATTACGAATACCGCGTTTCAAGAACTGCCGTAACAGGCACTTTAACTTATCCCGGTTATGGTTATATCAATTCAGGTATACAGATTCCTGAAGTTGAGAACAGGGGAAAACTGATCTTATTAATTGCCAACACATTCACCACTACTTTAGCACCCGAAATAAAACGATTAGAAGACGATCTTGAAGGCGATGGCTGGGAAGTGTTAACCAGCTGTATAAGTACAACGTTGGCAGTTACAGCAGTAAAAGCTCAAGTTGTAAGTACTTATAATTTAGATCCGGCAAACACCAAAGCGTTATTCTTATTGGGTCACATTCCGGTTCCATACAGCGGCAACTTTGGTCCCGATGCACACCCTGATCACCAGGGCGCATGGCCTGCGGATGTTTATTACGGAGAGCTTAATGGTAGCTGGACGGATGCTACGGTTACATCTACAACAGTTTCGCCTTTGCGTACACAAAACGTTCCGGGCGATGGAAAATTTGATCAGTGGTTAATTCCTACAGCAGTTGAATTGCAGGTTGGACGCGTTGATCTTTACGGTATGACAAGTTTTACTGCAACAGAAACACAACTACTGAAAAACTATTTAGATAAGGATCATGATTACCGTAAGAAAATTTATTCGCCAATAAAACGCGCAGTGCTTGAAGATAATTTTGGATACTTTGCGCCGGGAGAATCGTTTGCATCAAGCGGTTTTAAGAATTTTGGTCCGTTGGTTTCACCAACAAATGTTGCTGTGAGCGATTATACTGCAACGATGACAGGTAACAGCTACCAATGGTCTTACGGTTGCGGTGGAGGAAGCTTTATAAGCGCTAGCGGAATTTGTAATACAACTGAAATGGCAGGTATGAATTTACAGGGAACATTCACGATGTTGTTTGGAAGTTATTTTGGAGATTGGGATGTGAATGATAATTTCTTACGCGCGACTTTATGCCAGGGCCGGGTATTAACCAATGCATGGGCAGGCCGTCCAAACTGGATGTTCCATCACATGGCCATGGGTGAAAATATTGGATACAGTACTATGCTAACGCAAAACAATGTAAATGTTTATTTTCCTTCACCGTATGCGATCAATGCCGGAATTTATAATTCAGTACAAATTGCTTTAATGGGAGATCCTACATTACGTAATGATATCGTTGCACCGGTTTCAAACGTGGTGGCTACAAAAGCAGGAAACAATTGTAATATTTCATGGTCGGCCTCTACAGAAACAACTTTGGTTGGGTACAATATTTATATGAAAAATGCCGTTAATACCAGTTATGTAAAAATTAATCCAACACCGGTTGCAGGTACAACCTATACTGATAATTGTTTAATATATCCGGGCGTTTACAAATACATGGTGCGCGTATTAAAATTAGAAACAACACCAAGCGGCACATATTATAACATGAGCGAAGGTATTGCCGATACTGCAAATAATACAAGCAACTTTTTATCGATCGCAGCATTTACAAATGTAGTAAATGGGTATTCAGTAACGGTTACAAATACCTCAACCAACGCTACAACTTATTCGTGGAATTTTGGGAATACACAAACAAGCACTTCTGCAAATCCTGGAACTATAACATATACAGCCGGTGGATTATATACAATTACTTTAGTTGCTTCTAATGTTTGCCACAGCTCTACAGTAACAACCGTTGTAAATATTTTAAGCGTTGGTTTAAATGAAAAGGCTTTTGATAATTCTGTTTTAGTTTGGCCAAACCCTGCAAACGGAAAAATTAAAATTGATAATGCTACCAACGAATTAATGGAAGTAAACATTTATAGTTTGGAAGGAAGATTAGTGTATTCTAAGAACAACGTTTCTAAGAATGAAGAATTAAATATTACTAAATTAAATAGAGGACTTTACGAGATAAAAATTAAAGCGGGAGAAAAAACCGTTAATCGAAAACTAATTATTGAGTAAGTTATTAGCTACGGATTTTACTGATTTCACAAACTAAAAAAAAACAATCTGTGTATTGGAATTTTTGTCATCCCGGGCAACGAGCGGTATTAAATAGAGACGCTTCCTATCGTCAGCGTGGCACGAAGCTAGAGCTCCTTCCGCATTCTGCCAACAGGTATCTCTAACTGTTCGCGGTATTTGGCAACAGTACGGCGGGCAATGTTATAACCTTTTTCTTTTAAGATGTTGCACAATTCATCATCGGTGTAGGGATGTTTTTTATCTTCAGCACTAATGCAATCCTGTAATATTTTTTTGATCTCGCGGCTGCTCACTTCCTCGCCGCTATCGGTACTCATACTTTCGCTAAAGAATGTTTTTAATAAAAACGTGCCGTACGGTGTTTGTACATATTTACTATTAGCCACACGCGAAACAGTGGAAAGATCTAAATTTACCCGTGTTGAAATATCTTTTAAGATCATGGGTTTTAATTTACTCTCGTCGCCGGTAACAAAATATTCGTGTTGATAATCCATAATAGTGTGCATACACAGTGCAAGTGTAGCATGACGTTGTTGAAGGGCTTCAATGAACCATTCGGCGCTTTCTATTTTACTTTTAATAAAACCTGTTGCTTCTTTGGCCGTTTTATCTTTATTTTTTGAATACTCTTTCAGCATTTCAAAATAATCACGACTGATTTTAAGATCGGGTAAATTACGACCATTAATGCTTAATTCAGGAATGCCATCATTTACTGCAATAATAAAATCGGGAATAACTGCCGTGAAATTACTTTCTTTTGTTTCGCTGTTACCCGGGCGCGGATTTAAATGTTTAATAACATCAATAATATCTTTTAACTCTTCATTCTCGATATGAAGACGCTTTAAAATTTTATCGTAATGTTTTTTCGAGAACTCTTCCATCTGATGTTTGATCACATCCATGGCCTGAACAACTTCTTTAGTTTTCTCCGGTTTTCTTTCCAGTTGTATGATTAAACACTCTTGTAAATTACGCGCTCCAACACCCGGAGGATCAAAACTCTGAATAAGCTTTAATATTTTTTCAATTTCATCTACATTTGTGGTAATATTATAATTAAATGCAAGATCATCAACAATAAGATCAAGCTCTCTTCTTAAATAACCATCTTCATCCAAACAGCCTATTAAATAAACACCAATGGTATATTCATTATCATGTGTGTCTTTTAAGCCTAACTGTTGTTCAAGTTGTTCCTGGAAACCAATACCTTCAACAACAACAAACTCGCGTGTTTCATCATCGGCCCCTTTGTTAGAGATCTCGTATTTATATGAATCCAGTTCTTCCGCATCCATATAATCTTCCATCACAACATCATTCTCAATTATTTTGCTTTCGTCTTCTTTGGCTTCACCATGCTCATCAAACTCCACATCTTCACCAACTTCGGGTTCTTCGTTGCTATATAATTCTTCGTCGGTAGAAGTATCAAGTTCTTCTTCCAAAGCAGGATTTGCTTCAAGTTCTTCTTTAATACGTTCTTCTAAGGCAAGCGTTGGCAATTGCAACAATTTCATCAAAAGAATTTGTTGCGGCAATAACTTTTGTGAAAGTCGTAATTGTTGCGAGTGCTTGAGTGCCATAATTAGTTAACGTTACAGAGGTAATAATTGTTTTTACCTTTTTGTATTAAAATATATTTGTTCTTTATTAATTGTGATGAATTAACGATAAGGTCAAGGCTCTCTACTTTTTCTTTGTTGATACGAATGCCACCACCCTGTATCATCTTGCGCGCCTCACCTTTACTCGGAAAAATTTTTGTTTTATCTGAAAGCAGATCTGTAATATTTGTTCCCGCTTCAATGTCTGATCTTAAAACATCATGCTGCGGCACACCATCAAAAATATCTAAAAACAATTCGTCATTTAAGTTAGACAGATCACTAATCGTGCCATTAAATAAAATGGCGCTTGCTTCAACAGCTGCAGTATAATCCTCTACACTATGAACCAAAACAGTTAGTTCTTTTGCCAATGCTTTTTGAAATACACGTTTACCCTTATCTTTAATGTGTTCAGCAGTTAAAGTTTCAATTTCTTCTTTGGGTAAAAAGGTAAAGATCTTGATCCAGTTTTCGGCATCTTCATCAGAAGCATTTATCCAGAACTGGAAGAATTTGTAGGGCGATGTTTTTGTTTTGTCTAACCAAACGGCACCACTTTCAGTTTTACCGAATTTTGTTCCATCGGCTTTTTTTATGAGAGTAGTAGTAATTGCAAAAGCCTCTCCACTTACTTTACGGCGAATTAATTCTGTGCCGCTTGTAATATTACCCCATTGATCGCTGCCTCCCATTTGTAGTTTGCAATTTCTTGTTTTGTACAAATGATAAAAATCGAATGCTTGTAGAAGTTGGTAACTGAATTCGGTAAAGCTCATTCCGGTTTCCAAACGGTTCTTAACCGAATCTTTCGCCATCATATAACTAACGGTTAGGTGCTTGCCAATATCACGAATAAAAGTCAGGAAAGAAAAATCTTTCATCCAATCGTAATTATTTACAAGTTCTGCGCCTGTTTGAGGATTGCTAAAATCAAGCAATTTCTCAAGTTGTTTTTTCATGCCGGCTACATTTTTGTTAAGCGCTTCTTCATCAAGCAAATTACGCTCTGCTGATTTACCACTGGGGTCACCTACCATGCCTGTAGCGCCGCCAATAAGCGCAATAGGCTTATGCCCTGCTTTTTGAAAACGCAATAATGTAAATACCTGTGTTAAGTGACCAATATGTAATGAGTCTGCCGTTGGATCAAAACCTATATAAGCGGTTACTGTTTCTTTTTTTAATAATTCTTCAGTGCCGGGCATTATATCCTGCAGTAGCCCGCGCCAACGTAATTCTTCTATAAAATCGGTCTTCGTTTCCATAAATTTTTTAATATTCAAACCAGGGTGAATTAAGGTAAAATTACAAATATTATATCAAGGATTTAGAGTTTGGCACGATGTTATTTTTGCTGATTTATAGTTATATTTAGTGCTGCTATGTTTCTATATAACGTTACTGTAAATATTGCCGATGAGGCGCAAATTGAGTGGTTAAAATGGATGAAAGAGGTCCATATACGGCATGTAATGAAGACCGGTTGCTTTATTGATAGCCAGGTACTAAAACTATTGTATGTGGAAGATCAGGGCCACACCTATTCCATTCAATACAAATTCTTAGAAATGGTGGATATTGAAAAATATCAAAAAGATTTTGCGCCTAAATTACAGGAAGAGCACAAAAAGAAATTCGATGGCAAATACGCAGCGTTTAGAACGCTGTTGCAAATAGTGGAGTGAATTGAACCACAGAGACACTGAGAACACAGAATTTTATTTTTAAGTATTCTATTCAAGCAAAATTTTTTTATTAATTGAGATAAAAGAAATTTTCTTAGTGATTCTCTGTGACCTTTGTGTCTCAGCGGTAAAAACATCAATTATGTAAAACAAAAAAGTCGGTAACCAACCGACTTTTTCTTACCAAAGTAACTAAATTGTTTAACCCTTAATTATGACAATTGTGCTACTTACTCTCTTAAACAAAAGAACAACGCTAATTCATTTTGAATGGTGGAATTTTCCCTTCCTCCATTAATTGTATGCTTTTCTTTTTATGTGCTTCAAAATTTCCGAAAGCTAAAGCGTCTAACATTTCTGCACGGCTCATTTCCGGGTTGCCAAATTGTTTGCGAATTTCTTCTGAACAACGATCAACATATTTTTCAAATTTAAAGGGCGCCCAAACATATTCTTTTTTTACTGTGTCTTTATTAAATGCAAACTCTTTTGGTAAACCACCTTCAATTTTCGCTTTAATATCTAAACCTTCATAGGTTTTTGGTAATTGACGGTTATCAAACATAAATGGCTTACTTACCATAATTACATGCTTCTTACGTTTTGGATCTATCATAGATAAACCCTCAATACGCAAACCTTTTTTCTTAAGAGTTCCGTATTTGCTTTCAAAGTGTTTTAGTATTTCGAACATGATTATAGGTATTAGAGTATAAAGTTAACTATATAAATGTTAATAACTTTATTTATTAGACGAAAATAATTTGTTAAATCGCGATTGGGAATTAAAACCTGTTTATATTAGGTTTAAAAGCTGTTCATCAAGTATTAATAACCTCACAATTAATTGATTTGAAACAACTTAAAGCTTTAATCCAATTAACACTCTTTAGCAGGAATTTTCGGTGAAAAACCCCAAAAAACCGACGAACAGATTGTGCTAAAAGTGAAATTAAGCGTCCTTTTTATAAACAAGCACATTAAATACGTATGGATTGATACGTTTAATTTGCTCGGTACGCTTTAAGCCTTTAAGTGCCTGCTTTTTAGGCTGGCTTAACAGCTCAGCTTTAACGCTATCAACGGTTATAGACGATATTGATTTAAGGATCTCGTTAGATTTGATAGCAAAACCAGTGGCTTCAGCACCAGTGATCTTACCACGGATAACCCCGATCACATTGCCCTGATCGTTTAATAACGGACCACCGCTATTACCCGGGTTTACAGGTATTGAGATCTGGTACATAGTAGTATCATTATAGTAACCGCTTAATGAGCTTAATGAGCCTTCGCCATAGATCACATCTTTTCTTGGGTAACCTAAAGTGTAAACCTTCTCACCAATATCAGTAGCTTTTTGACTGAAAGTAAAAGGCACATCCCACGTTTTTACAACATCAGCATTTACAATTTTTAAAATAGCGATATCCAGTTTAGGATCATTTAAAACTACTTCAGTTAATGTTCTTTCTAAAGAACTGTTTTGTACAAATACGCTATCAGCACCATTCACCATGTGCGAACTTGTAATAATATAGCCTTTGTTGTTTAATGCAAAAGCACTACCCTCAAGGTTTGCAGGCGCAGGTAAAGGTTTTTGGCGGTTACCTTCTTTAATACCTTCAACAACAGCATTGTTTGATGCACTAATTATTATTCCCAGGTTAGTTATATCGGTATTGGTTTGTTTAACCCCCGGGCTTATTGCAGCCACGGTGCTTAATACAACAATAGCAGCTGTACTTGCAGCCACTAAAACCGTTTTACCATAACGTTTTACAAAACCTTCTTCGCTATTAATAGAAATAATTTTTGCATCGTTTCCAAAAGCAGAAGTATGAATTGCTTTTAATTTATTTTTAAACGCATTACGTTTTTCGCTACGGTTTAAAGTTTCAATAAGTGTTTTGTGTTGTTCAAAAGCATTTGCAAATGCTTCGTCTGTATTTAATCTTGTTTCAAAATCCGCATTATCCTGCGCACTTAGCTCCCTGTTTAAATAATCATCAAATAAATCTATCGGTCTCATTTTCTTTCTATTTGTTCAACTGGTAATAATTCAAAAAAACTTTTCTTTAATCGTTGTAAACATTTGTACTTCTGATTTTTTGCATTATCAGCATTGGTGTAACCAAACTTTTCGGCTATCTCATCCATGCTTAATTTTTGTATGTAAAAATCTTTTATCAATGTGGCGCAAGGCTCTCCAAGTTCTGCAAGGCTTTGGTTCATTTTCTCCAACTCTGCTTCTTTGCTTTCGTGTGCAGTAACATCTTCTGTTACATCTACAACTTCATTCTCATCAGCATCTTTAAATAAAAATGTTTTGCTGTTCTTTTTCAATTGCTTTAACCATAAACGTTTTGCAATTGAATATATATAAGTTTGCAGCTGGCAATTTAATTCAAAGCCGGGTTTTTGTACATTTTCATATAAAACAATTATTGTTTCCTGGTAAATGTCTTGTGCCGCTTCTTGTGAGCCACTATTGTTTACAATAAATTTAAGAACGATATTATAGTACTTTTTATACAAAGCATTTAAGATCTCGTTATTTCCGGTGCGTAACCCATCAATAAATTGATTTTCGGTATACTGCACTTTATTTTTGGACATAGATGCCTTGTTTAGATTAATACGTTTATTTGATAAAGGTAACCTTTAGGTATTAAAATTTATGATTTTGGTTTTAAAATTTAAGGTAACCGCCCCAAACAGTAAATCTACATCGTTGATAATCAATGAATTATAAATATTTTCAAAAAATTCGATATTTTTTGGGTTACTATTTTTAAAAAAGGGGATAAACGTAAAATTAACCAACAATTTAAAATAAAACTAAAATGAAAAAAGTATTATCAATCGTAATGGTAGCTGCATTTGCTACTGCTTTCGTAGCTTGTGGTCCTTCTGCTGAAGAAAAAGCTAAAATGGAAGAAAGAGCTAAACAAGTAGCTGATTCAATCGCTGCTGCAATTAGCGCTTCTATGAACGAAGTTCCTGTTGAAACTGCTCCAGTTGATTCAACTGCTGCAACTACTGAAACTACTGCTCCGGCACACTAAATATTTGTGTTTAGTTAGTTAGCTGATTGGCCTCAAAGCATTGCTTTGGGGCCTTTCTGTTTTTACCCATTATGTATTTGCCAAAGATTTCGCATATGTCACAGAATTTTATTAAGATTAAAGTTAATATGGATGCAATGCTTTTATCCATCAGTGTAATCTGTGCAATCTGTGGCTTTTTATTCCCTATCTTTGTAAACCAAAAATTATTTCTATGAAAAAAATATTTTTACTTTTTAGTTTGATGCTTACAGTTATATTTACTGCATGTGGCCCTGCTGCCGAAAGCCGTGAGACCATGCACAGTCGCGCAAAACAGGTTCAGGATTCTATTGCCAATTCAATTAAATCTGCAATTGAAGAAGTATCTGCAGCGCCTAATGCGGTTATAGTGGCCGATACAACAAAGAAAAACCCACAATAAGATCTTCTTATTGACAATTAGCAGATGCGTTTTTACACGCTGCATTTAAAATTTATATATGGAAATAACAGTTCAAAAAGTTTTAGATGCTTTAAAATATGTTGATGATCCGGATCTTAAAAAAGACCTGGTTACACTTAACATGATCAAAGATGTTGCGGTGGATGGAAAGAACATTGCTTTTACAGTTGTGCTTACAACGCCCGCCTGTCCTATGAAAGACATGATACATAACGCCTGCATGAATGCTATTTTACATTACGTTGATAAAGACGCCAAAGTAAAAATAAACATGACCGCAACCGTTACCTCTAAAAAAGAAAAAGACGAAACTACATTAAAAGATGTAAAAAATATTATTGCCGTTGCCAGTGGCAAAGGTGGTGTTGGTAAAAGTACAATAGCCGCCAATTTAGCTTTAGGCCTTGCACGTATGGGCGCAAAAGTGGGTTTGATAGATGCTGATATTTATGGCCCATCGCAACATATTATGTTTGGTGTAGTTGGTGATGGCCCGGGTTCGGCAGAATTTAACGGACAAAAAAAAATGTCGCCGGTTGAAAGTTATGGTGTAAAAATAAATTCAATTGGTTTTTTAGCTGGCCCTAACCAGGTTATTGCTCTACGCGGACCCATGGCTACAAAAGCCTTATCACAATTATTTTACGAAACGGTTTGGGGCGAATTAGATTATTTAATTGTTGATCTTCCTCCTGGTACGGGCGACATTCAAATTAGTTTATGCAGCCAGGTACCGGTAACAGGCGCAGTGGTTGTTTGTACACCGCAAGAAGTAGCGATTTCTGATGCAAGAAAAGGAATTGCATTATTTCAATTACCACAAACCAACATTCCAATTTTAGGTTTAATAGAAAATATGTCGTGGTTCACTCCGGCAGAATTACCAAACAATAAATATTATATTTTTGGAAAAGATGGTGTAAAAAATCTTTCAGAAGAATTAAATATTCCATTGTTAGCACAATTACCTTTAGTGCAAAGTGTGCGTGAAGCTGCTGATGCAGGACGCCCAGCGGTTTTACAAGATAGTACACCACAGGCGCTTGCTTTTACAGAGTTAGCACAACACGTTGCACAACAGGTTGCAATACACAATGCCAATCTTTTAGAAACAGTTTAAATTTATAAAAATGAAAAAACTATTTATTTGCGTTTTAGCAATTGCAACATTAACGAGCGTTGCGCAAAATAAAAAAATGAAAGCGGTTGCACCCACTACCTCAAAAAGCAGCGCAGTTATGGCTCCGCCAAGCGCTTATTATTCGTTTACAACCTTTACGGCAAGTTACCAAAACATTACCGGTGTTAGCGTTACAAATGGATTAATGTGGGATGAAGAAATTGACAGTATTCCTATTGGGTTTAATTTTAAATTGTATAACATGCAAAATGATACCATTTCATTTATTGGTGGATCATACGCTTCTTTTAACGATATTTTAAACGACCCATTGCTTACTGCGGCAGCTCCAATGTTTGAAGACCTTTGCGACAAAGCATTTGATCCGAATGTAAATGTTGAAGGTGATCCAGGAGGAGTTTCAAACATATCATACACAACAACCGGAACCGTTGGCAGCAGAATTTGTAAAATAGAAGTAAATAATGCAGGATTTTATGGTGAAAACTTAAATGGCCCGTCTGCAAGTACAGTAAATTACCAGTTATGGTTATATGAAACCAGTAACGTTATTGAGTTTAGATTTGGGGCATGTACTCTTTTAAACCCGGGGGATAATTTTTTCAATGCAGGAGGTTTTATTAGTGGTTTGGTTGACGACTTGGATTTTAATACGGCAATTGCCACCAACTCAAATTTATTAAATGGTCCACACACAACCCCAACTATGGTTGCATTAACAACAAACGTAACAGAATATATTACCGGCACTCCACAAAGCGGTCGTGTTTACAGGTTTACAAATAATACTATTACTTCTGTAAAAAATACTTCAATGGCAAGTAACCTTCAATTATATCCAAATCCTGCAAAAGATAAATTATATATTAATAATATTTCTTCTGAATTAAATAATGCGACTATAGAATTTTATGATGTGGCCGGAAAACAAATTCATGTTGAAAATTTAAGTAACGAAATAAATATTTCTTCTTTAAACAAAGGAATTTATTTAGTGAAAATAAAAACAGAAGCAGGACAAAGCATCTTTTTAAATAAGATCGTTGTAACTGAATAATTAGAAAAAATTACTTGTAATAAAAAAGCCGCTAATTTTTTAGCGGCTTTTTGTTTAATTAGAACTTAGCTTTTTGCGTTTCACGAATTTCTTTTTTATGATTGAATCTAAATACGAGTCCGCCTTGTATAATAGCGCCTTTTTCATAGCCCAATTCAAAATTCAAACCAAAACCAGGAACAAAATAATGTCTGTAACCAATGCTTGGTGCAAAATATATACCTCCCGGTAATGATAGATCAACTTCTAACTCTCTGCGAAATATAGTAGTGAAGCGACCCGCATCGGTACTGCTAAAATTAATATTGAGATTGTTTTTTGTAATACCTAAACCCAAACCAATGTAAATATCATTCTTAGGACTTTCCAAAGGAAAATGAAAAACAGGACGAATGCCATAGGATGTACTTGAGATATGGATCTTGTAAATATCAACGCTATCTTCATAAATAGGGCCAAAGCTTACATTTTGAGCATTGTAATGATCTTCTACATCAAAGCTCAAGCTCCAAAAAGAATAATTTAAACCAAGTGTAAATAATTTATCAAAAGCATACTCGCCTTTAATAGCAATTGGGTTTGTGCCTTTAATAGATGAGATCTCGACAATACCATCAAAATTTGATTTAAAAACAGAACTGTTGGCTGCCAGCTTGGTAATGCCTTTAAATAAATGCGGCGCGCCAATATTTACATTTAAAGCAATATCACCTTTGCTAACGGATTGCGAGTTGCCGCAAAGTGTAAAAAGTAATAAAGCAAACACTATGTAAACGTTTTTCATTAAACTGTTTTTAAACTTTTAAGATTCACCAACATGTTCTCAACTAATTTTGGCAGATCGTAGTGTTCTTTCCAACCCCAGTCTTTACGGGCTTCGGCATCGTTAATGCTTTTTGGCCAGCTATCTGCAATAGCTTGTCTGAAATCGGGTTTGTAGGTAATTGTAAAATCAGGAATGTGTTTTTTTATTTCGGCAGCAATGTCTTTAGGACTAAAACTAATGCCCGATAAATTATAAGCACCACGTATTTTTATTTGTTCTGCAGGCGCATGCATTATTTCTAAAGTTGCGCGTATAGCGTCTTCCATATGCATCATTGGTAAAGTGGTATTCTCGCTTAAAAAGCTTTCGTAAACCCCTTTTTTTAAGGCCTCATGAAAAATATGTACTGCATAATCAGTTGTGCCACCACCCGGCGCACTTTTCCAGCCAATTAAACCGGGGTAACGAATGCTTCTTGTATCTACACCATGCTTTTGAAAGTACCACTCGCACCAGCGCTCACCAGCCTGCTTGCTGATACCATAAATTGTAGAAGGCTCCATAACCGTATACTGCGGCGTGTCCTCACTAGGTGTAGTTGGTCCAAAAACCGCAATTGAGCTTGGCCAGTAAATTTGTTTAATGTGTTTTTCTTTTCCAAGATCTAAAACGTGAAAAAGGCTTTCCATGTTCAGTTTCCAGGCAAACATTGGGTTTTTTTCGCCTGTTGCAGATAGCATAGCGGCTAAATGGTAAATATGTGTTATGCCATGCTTTTTTACAATATCGTACAAAGCCTTACCGTCAAGGGCATCCAACACTTCAAATGGGTTTTCGGTTTTTACCGCCGGTGCTTTAAGATCAGATGGAACAATATTTTGGTGGCCGTATATTTTAGATAATTCGGCGGTAAGCTCAAGCCCAATTTGCCCACCGGCGCCTATAATTAATACTTTTTCGTTTTTGGTTGACATGATAAGGATCAGTTTAAATTAGCAAACAATTTTGTACCTTTGCAAACGTAATTATAATTTTTGAAATTAGGTGCAATGTACGGTGTACAAGCCAAATCACAAAATTATGATACAATGATAATATAAATTGCAATTATTTTTATCAAATGACATTATTAGTAAACCGAGAGAACAAAGACGTTTTAAAACAACGCTTAAAAGAAGAGAACATTGAACGTAAAACAATTTCGTTTTACCGTTATGTTTCCATCAACGATCCACAACAACTTAGGGACGAATTATTTAAAACCTGGAGCAACTGGAAGTGCTTTGGCCGCATTTATATTGCTCACGAAGGAATAAACGCCCAAATGAGCGTACCCCTGGAGCATTGGGATGAGTTTGTGAGTTATGTGAACGCTATTTCTTATTTTAAAGATGTGCCTTTTAAACATGCTGTAGATGGTAATGGCAAATCATTTTACAAACTGGTAATTAAGGTAAAAGAAAAAGTTGTTGCAGACGGTATTAGCGATCCTGATTTTGACCCTTCAAAAACCGGAAATTATTTAAATGCGGTCGAATTTAATAAAGCCTTAGAAGATCCAAACACAATTGTTGTGGATATGCGTAACCATTATGAAAGTGAAGTGGGCAGGTTTGATGGTGCTTTTACGCCTGATGCAGATACTTTTCGTGAAGAATTGCCTTTGGTAATTGATCATTTACAAGGGCAGGAAGATAAAAAAATATTAATGTATTGTACCGGTGGCATTCGTTGCGAAAAAGCCAGTGCGTACTTTAAACATAAGGGTTTTAAAGATGTTAACCATTTACAGGGCGGCATTATTCAATACGCAAAAGAAGTAAAAGAACAAGGCCTGGACAGTAAATTTAAAGGCATTAATTTTGTTTTTGATGAAAGGATTGGGGAGCGTATCACTAATGACGTTTTAAGCGAATGTCACCAATGCAGCGCCCCCTGCGATACACACGTAAACTGTAAGAACGATGATTGTCATTTATTATTCATTCAATGTGCGGATTGTACCGAAAAAATGAAAGGCTGTTGTACACCCGAGTGTGTAAGCATTATAGCGCTTCCCATCGAAGAACAGCGTAAATTAAGAAAAGGAAGAGTAAAAAATGGTCCCGAATGCCTTGCAGTATACAAAAGCAGATTAAGGCCAAATCTTAAAGAGATCATAAAAAACAATCTTCATTTAAAATAAATACCCGCAGGAGGGTAGGCTTATTATTTCGTTGAATTTTTTATCTTTACATCAAATAAATTCATGAAAAATGGCTAACACGCGCAGCTAAAAATCGATGAAACTGTGCAGGTAAAAGCCAAGCTCGTAAAATAATTTAAAACGTACAAAATGCCAATCTATCACAAGCTAGGAAAAATACCACCGAAAAGACACACCATTTTTAAGAGTGAAAAAGGGAATTATTATTACGAACAACTTTTCGGTACCGAAGGTTTTAGCGGGATGGATTCTTTGCTTTACCACACACATCGCCCAACACAGGTAAAAGAAATTTTAAAAAGCTATTCGGTTGAACCAAAAATTGCTATTGGGAAAAACATTAAAGCATTATTACTAAAAGGTTTTGAAATAAAGCCGGTAGCTGATTTTTTAGAAAGCCGTAAAATACTTTTAATTAATAGTGATTGCGCTATTGGTTTGGCAGCACCCACTAAAAGCCAAACAGAATATTTTTATAAGAATGCTGATGCTGACGAAATGTTATTCATCCATAAAGGCAAAGGAACTTTAAAAACCTTTATGGGGAATATTAATTTTGAGTACGGTGATTATTTGATCATACCGCGTGGTATGATCTATCAAATGCATTTTGAAACAAGCGATAACCGTTTATTATTTTGCGAAAGCCATTCACCTTATTATACTCCCAAACGTTACAAAAATTCACAAGGTCAGTTACTGGAGCATTCACCGTTTTGCGAACGCGATTATAAATTACCAACTGAATTAGAAACGCACGATGAAAAGGGAGACTTTATTGTAAAAATAAAAAAAGAAGGCATGATGCATGAGATCGTTTATGCAACTCATCCTTTTGATGTTGTAGGTTGGGATGGATACAATTTCCCATGGGGCTTTTCTATTCATAATTTTGAACCGATTACAGGCCGCGTGCATCAACCACCACCGGTACATCAAACTTTCGAAACAAATAGTTTTGTTGTGTGTAGTTTTTGCCCGCGCGTTTATGATTATCATCCGCTTTCAATTCCTGCACCATACAATCACAGCAATATTGATAGTGATGAGGTGTTATATTACGTTGATGGAGATTTTATGAGCCGCAATAATATTGAACAAGGTCACATTACTTTACATCCTAAAGGTATTCCACACGGCCCGGCACCGGGAGCAATGGAGCGCAGTATTGGTCAAAAAGAAACACAAGAGCTGGCAGTAATGATCGATACGTTTCGTCCGTTAATGGTTACTGAAGAGGCTATGGGTATTGATGATGGTAAATATTATAAAAGCTGGGTAGAATAAATTTCTTTACATAATATAAATTATGAAAAGGAAATTATTCAGCTTTATTTTTTTAACACTAACAACGTTTTGTTTTGCTCAAAAAGCCGATTCATTATTTCGCATTTTTAAAAACGCTTCGTTTAAGGATACAGTAAGATTAAATGCTTTAAATGATTGTGGAGTTATTTTAGCGGGTACCGATCCTGATTCTGCGATCAAACTCTCAAAGTCTTATTATACATTCGCAAAAAGCAAGAACCAGGTAAAACACATGGCAAAAGCTTTAATGCTAGAGGGAATGTGCAACATTTATTTAGGCGATAATAAAACAGCCAAAGCAGCATATAAAAAAGCCCTTATTCTTGGAAGAGAAATAAATGATCAAAGAATTTGTGCTTCTGCATATAGTAACATTGGAGTAAGTCACTACAATACTTCAGATTATGATAGTGCCTTGATCTATGCAAACAAAGCATTGGATATACGCAGAAAAATTAATGATGTTTCCGGTATTTCTGCCTGCTATAATAATATTGCCAACGCTTATCTTACTCTCTCTAATTATAACCAGGCATTGGTCTATTATTTAATGTCGTTAAAATTGTATGAAGCAAGTAAGAATGAAACAGAAATAGCAAAGGCATATAATAACATTGGTAATTTATACAACATGCAAAAGCGTTATACTACTGCCGAAGAGTATTACCTTAAAGCAATTGCTATTCGCAAAAGAACAAACGATCTAAACGGCTTATCTACCTGCTATAGTAATTTAGGCATCATTGAATCATGCCTTAAAAATATGCCGAAGGCAATCGAGTATTATAAAAAATCTATAGAGATCTCGAAAAAAATAAGTGATTATAACGGGCTTGTTATTGCTTACGGATCTTTAGGCGATGTATATAAAGACCTTGGGCAATACGCACTTGCACACGAATATATTGAGAGCTCAATGGAACTAAGTATCAAGACAGATGATAATTATGCCATTGCTGCAAATTATAACAGCCTTGCAGATATAGCAGTTTTAGAAGGGAAATTTGCCCTGGCGATCGATCTTTCAAAAAAAGCATTGAAGATAAATACCGATGAAAATATTGTTGATGGTATAAGACTAAACTATCAAAGCCTTGCAAATGCGAGCTCTGCTCTTCATGATTATAAAAATGCATTCGACTATTATGTGAAGTATAAAGAATTAACAGATAGTATTTTTAATCTCGACAATAGTAAAATGTTGAGCGATGCAAAAACACAATACGAAGTAGATAAAAAAGCAACTGAGTTGAAGATAAAAGCAGAAGCTGAAAAAGATAAGATGAATGTTATTGCAAAAGAAGAAAAAAGACGAAATGTGCTTATAATTTTTTCTGTAAGCGGCATATTGCTTGTTGTACTGATATTTTCTGTTTTTTTATATAAGCGTTTTAAAGTAACGCAAAAACAAAAACAAATTATTGAAACGCAAAAAGTTGTAGTTGAAGAAAAAAACAAAGAAATTACAGATAGTATAACTTACGCAAAAAGATTACAGAACGCGATATTACCGCCACTCTCATTAATAAATAATAATATAAAAGAGAATTTTGTCTTTTACAAACCCAAAGATATTGTAGCCGGCGATTTTTATTGGGCCACAGAACACAATAATAAATTTTATTTGGCCGTTTGTGATAGTACCGGGCATGGTGTACCCGGGGCTTTTATGAGCATTTTAAATAGCAATTTTTTAAACGAAGCCATCAAAGAAAAGAATATTGATAGCCCTGATAAAATTTTTAATCACGTACGCGAATGTCTTATTAATTCTATTGGAAGTGAAGGGCAACAAGATGGAATGGATGGTATTTTAATATGTATTGATAAGCAAACTATAAGATCCGGCGAAGGCATTAAAATTACTTATGCTGCTGCAAATAACGAACCAATTCTTATCAGTAATGGAGCGATCATTAATTTTGAAAAAGATAAAATGCCAATAGGGAAGGGAGAAAGACGTGATGATTTTAGATTGTTTACAAAGGAACTAAAAGCGAATGATTGTCTTTATTTATATACAGATGGTTATGCTGATCAGTTTGGCGGCCCTGACGGAAAAAAATTTAAATACAAGCCCTTAAATGAATTTTTGCGTTCGATAAGTAACCTACCAATGAGCGAGCAAAATAAACGCCTCGAACAAAAATTAGGCGAGTGGCGTGGTAATCTTGAGCAGGTTGATGATATTTGTATTGTAGGAATAAGGATATAATTTTAGTACCCTAAAACTTCTCTTATTTGTTTTAATTTTTCATTAGCTATTTTAGAAGCCTTTGCTTCGCCAATTGCCAGTTCTTTTTCAAGAAGATCTGTATTGGCCATTAAATGATCAAATGCTTTACGCTGCTCTTTAAATTTATCTAAGATCAACTCTAACAAAGCTGTTTTTGCGTGGCCGTAACCAAAGTTGCCTTTAATGTAATTCTGACGTAACTCTTCTGTTTGCGTTTCGCTTCCTAAAAGCCTGTAAATTTTAAAAACATTATCAGTAGCAGGATCTTTAGGCTCTTCCAAACCTTTGCTGTCTGTAACAATGCTCATTACTACTTTTTTTAATTCCTTCTCCGGTAAAAAAATATTAATGAAGTTGTTGTATGACTTACTCATTTTTTGCCCGTCAATGCCCGGGACTATCATTACGCGTTCATCAATTTTACCTTCAGGCACAACTAATAATTCATTACCAAGCTTATGATTAAATGCTCTTGCAATATCCGCAGCAATTTCTAAATGTTGCATTTGATCTTTGCCTACCGGCACATACTTGGCATCGTATAATAATATATCAGCGGCCATTAGCACGGGGTATATAAATAAACCCGCGTTAACATCGCTTAAGCGCTCGCTTTTATCTTTAAACGAATGCGCATTAGCAAGCATTGGAAAAGGAGTAAAACAATTTAAATACCATGTAAGCTCTGTAACCTGTGGCACACGGCTTTGACGGTAAAATACGGTCTTATTAGGATCCAGGCCAAACGCTAACCAGGTTGCCGCAACTGCATTAGTGCTTTGCTTTATAAATTCAGCATCTTTTTTACTTGTTAAAGTATGAAGATCGGCTATAAAAAAAAGACTGTCATTTTTTTCATCACGGCTTAATTCAATAGCCGGTACTATTGCACCAAGTATATTGCCAAGGTGCGGAACGTTTGTGCTTTGTATGCCTGTTAAAATGCGTGCCATAATTGTATTGCAAATGTAATATTTTTAATGAACAGAGAGATCAAATTTTAAGAAAGGCGAATAGAAACAAGAGTTACATCGTCAGTTTGTTCTACCGAGCGTTTCCAGGATTCGAAAACAGATTTAAAGCGCTGTTCCTGCTCACTTACAGAAAGATCGGAAGTTTGAACTAAAAGCTCCTGCAATTTTTTTGACATGAATTTTTTGCCTTTTGGTCCGCCAAACTGGTCGGGCACACCATCTGTAAACATGTATAATTGAGTTGGTGTATCTATTTTAATTTTATGTAAAAGATAATTTACTTCCTGGGTATCATAAAATCCCCCTATAGAATATTTATCGGCCTTTAAGATCCCGAGCTGTTTATTTTGTATAATATATAAAGGTCTTCCTGCGCCTGAAAATAAAATTTCTTTCTTTTTAGGATCCATACGAAGTAAAGCAATATCCATTCCATCTTTCGAATCCCGTTGCTGTATATTTTCGTTCAATGTTTTTACAACATGAAAGTGCAGCTCTTTTAAAATAACATCCGGCGAATCTGTTTTTGAATTAAGAACGATCTGGTTCAATAAACTATTCCCTAGCATGCTCATCATGGCTCCCGGAACTCCATGCCCGGTGCAATCTGCCACAGCATAATAAATGTAATTATCGTTTTGGGCTATCCAGTAAAAATCACCACTTACAATGTCTTTTGGTTGAAAATAAATAAACGAATCTGCAAATAAAGTATTTACAAGGTTAGCAGAAGGCAGAACAGAGCCTTGTATACGCTTGGCGTAATTAATACTATCCGTAATTTCTTTATTCTTATGTTGCAGCTCTTCTTTTTGTCCTTCTATCTCGTTTTTTTGCGAAGCAATAGCATCGTTTTTTTCCTGTAATAAATTATTATCTTTTTTCTTTTCCCTGAAACGATAAATAAAAATAATACTCAATAATAAAAGTAACCCCGCAACAATACCAATAAATAACTTCACATAACGGTCTTTTTCAATCGTGTGTTCTTTTAATTGCTTATCCTGCGTCAGTAACTGAATTTCCTGTTGTTTTTTTTCAGTTTCATATTGCGCTGCCAGCTCGTTAATGGCTTTTGTGTTTTCCTGCGCCCTCATTTTTTCTATAAGTTCAATAAGTTCTTTATAATAACGGGATGAGGTTTTGTATTCGCCTAAAGTATCGTATAACTTTGTAAGCGTAAGTGTAGCTTCCCTGATCTGCGAAGGAATTTTTAATTTTTTCGAAATAGCATAAGCCTTCTCAATGTATGGTACCGCCTGCCTCGCTCTTCCGGTTTCAAAATAAATCCTTCCAAGATATAAATTGGATAGTTGAACGCTATAATCATTATTAAGATTATTAGCTAAGGCATAAGCTTTTAGAAAAAACAATTCGGCTTCCTTTTTTTTGTTCAGGTGCATCAACGTTGAGCCGATATTGATATAACTTTCTGCAAGTGTGCTCGAATCGTTAAGCTGTTCAATAATAACTACGGCTTTTTTTTGATAATAAAGTGCAGAATCAAAGTTGCCCAAATTAGAAAACGCAAGCCCAACATTATCAAGCGTACTTACACTCTTAGGCATGCAAAAAGCTTTTGAAGCTTGTTTGCAAACAAGCGAATACGCTCACCTAACAGCAGACGAACTGCTAACCACGTTGGTTGAGGCAGAGTATGACTTTAGACAAACCATCCGA
>JACDED010000188.1 GCA_013816615.1 Bacteroidota bacterium | reverse complement strand
AAAAATATATCGAGCGAAAAGGTCATGTCTATATGCGGATTTAGGTATGTTTTTAACAATTTAATTTGGACTACTTAATAACTGAATTTGGTATTATATTTTCCGTCAAACTGGCTGGCAACATTTACAACCGTTTTAAGTAAAGCGCCTTTTAGATCTAAAATGTCAACTCTTACGTCTGCTCTTTTTAAAACGTTATATTTTATAGTAAATTCACCGGTGCTTGGGTTTGGATAAACACCAAAATCATTTTCTTTTTTCATGATCACTTCTTCATCCGTATTTTGAGAGATAACAGGTACACGCTCTGTAATAGCATTAGTGTCAAGTGGGTCCGTGTCTATGATCATCATGCCCATCGTGGCTTGCTGAAAGATCATCGAATCGGGAGGCGTTATTATATTAGGAAGTTTATTAATTATAGTATCTGTAATGTCAAAACGAATACCGCCGTCAACGGTTTGTTCATTACAGGTGATAATATTTCCTAAAAACGCTGGCTCGCTTGTTACGGTTTGGCCTAGCATCGTTACAAGTGAATCGGGTGGTACCACTTCTGTAATTTCATTTTCTTTAATACCATTTACAACTTCAATAGTGTCAATTTTTTTACCGTCAATTGCAGTACAGCTAAATAACATGGTGCCAAACGCAAAAAATAAAGCAATGGCAAATGCTTTGGTAGTACTTACATTTTTAGGCAGGTCGCTAAAATTAATACTGATATTTAAAGGCCTGTTAACTTGTGTTTTTTTAAAATGCCCACACATGTGCACACCTTTATTAGCTAATAAAATATCTTTTATTTCTGTATCGGTCTTATTAGTAAAATCATGAACCGATTTGCTGCACGAACCACAGAATTTTCCTTTATCATCCGGTTGCATTTTATTCCAGTCTTCATGACAAGGCTCCGGAATGCGCACTATAAAATTTTGATTTTTCATAAGCTTTGGTATTTATTATTAAGATGCAGGGATTTCAGGATTCCATAAAAAATATTAAAAAAAGACTTCTGATGTTAAAATTAGAACTACTTAAGAAGTAAAAGCTACGCTATTGTTAAGTGTAGGGGTTTTCTTTATAACCGGCTATCTTTTAGCCATTTGCACAGAATCTATAAATTTTGTATCTTTTCATTTTCATTTTAATGTTGCCATAATGAAGTGCTTTTTATTAAGATTTTCTTTCTTCACCTTTCTTTTTTTGTTTGCTACTCGCCTATTTGCCTTTGATCCTTCCAAGGCTTCCTATAATTTTTCTTCATCCGAAAAACCCGCAAAGTTTAGCAACAGATCGCAATTTTGTTTTAGCGAAAATTTAGGCCAGGTTTCTGATCAAAATAATAATCCACGTGCCGATGTTTTATTTTCAGGCAGCAGCGGGCAGCTTAATTTTTATTTAAAGAAGAATGGCATCAGTTACCAGCAATCTAAAATAGATGAATGGACAGAAGAGTACGATAAAAGAACCAATATAAAAACCAAATTTCCAAAAAATACCAAAGTTCATCGTATTGATATTAACTGGTTAAATTGTAATAACACTATCACCATTGAAAAATTAAATGCTTTACCGGGTTACTGTAATTATTACACAGGCGTTTGTCCCAATGGTGTTACAGGTGTTAAGCCGTACGGTGAATTGATCTATAAGAATATTTATAATGGTATCGATCTTAAATGGTATCAAAAAGAAGGGAATTTAAAATACGATTATTATGTTGCTGCCGGTGCAGATTATACACAGATACAATTAGAATTTGCAGGACAAAAAAGTATTGAGCTTTCTACGACCGGTGAATTAATTATTACTACCGCATTAGGGAAAATTATTGAGCAGGCGCCGCTTGTTACTCAAAACGGAAAACGTTTAAGATCACAATGGCAGATCAATAAAAATGTGGTGAGCTTTAAAATAATAAATTACGATCCTGCTTTACCAATGATCATTGATCCTATAGTGCGCGTTTGGGGCACTTATTACGGCGGCACTGGTAATGATTCAAGCCAGGATTGCGCTACCGATAACGGTACCAGTGTTTATTTTACAGGTTATACAACTTCAAACAGTAACATTGCAACATCGGGTAGTCATCAAAATGTTTTATCAGGTACAAATGCATTTCTTTCAAAGTTCGACAGCACTGGTGTGCGTCAGTGGGCAACGTATTATGGTAGCGGATTTACTTTAGGTTATAGTGTTGCAACAGATGTTTTTGGAAATGTATTTATGAGTGGCAGTACAGATGGTGCGGCATTAATAGCAAGTGCGGGGGCGCATCAAACAACAGCCGGTGGTGGCGATGACGCTTTTCTTGTTAAGTTCAACGCTGCAGGTATTCGTCAATGGGGTACTTTGTACGGTGGTCCTTTAGCTGATAATGGTAAAGGTTGTGCAACTGATCTTTTAGGTAACGTTTATCTTTCAGGAAGAACAGATAGTAACTCGGGTATAAGTACTCCGGGTTCGCAGCAATCTGTTTTTGGTGGCAATACAGATGCGTTCCTGGTAAAATTTAATTCAGCTGGTGTTCGTAGCTGGGGTACTTATTATGGCGCTCAGGATCTTGACTATGGTTTTGGTTGCTGTACGGATGGACATAACAATGTTTACTTAACCGGCGTGAGTGATTGGACAGTGAGCGGAGGAGTTATTGCTACGCCCGGAAGCCATCAGACTGTGAACGGCGGAACCTCGGCTCTTGAAGATGCTTTTTTAGTAAAATTTAATACATACGGAACACGTTTATGGGGAACCTATTATGGTGGAAACTTTAATGACCTCGGTTCTGATCTTATTTGTGATGATCTGTTAAATGTTTACCTGACAGGAAGAACAGAAAGCACTAACGGTACGAGCATTGCCACAACAGGTGCTCACCAAACCGGAAATAACGGAGGTTTGCACGACGCATTTCTTGCGAAGTTTGATAGTACGGGTGTAAGACAATGGGGCACGTATTATGGTGGGGCAAATGATGAGGTAGCTTTAGGTTCCAGCATTCACGCTTCGGGAAATATTTATATTACAGGTTACACTTCAAGTCCTGCAAGCAATACCGTGGTAGCTTCGCCTAATGGTCCGCAAAGTGCTTATGGCGGCGGCGCAATGGATGGTTTTATTGCACAGTTCACTCCGGCAGGTGTGCGCAAATGGGGCTCGTTTTACGGACCAAATTTAGATGATTATTTATATGGTTGCGCTGCAGATAAATTTTATAACGTATATGCTGTTGGTGTAACAAGTTCAAACTTCGGTTATGGTATTGCAAGTTTTGTAAGTCATCAGAATGCTTATGGAGGTGGCCCTGCCGATGGATTTTTAGTGAGATTTTTTGATTGTGAAGTGCCGCTTGCTCCTGTAAGTACAATGTCACAAGGTGTAAACGGTTGCGTTGGAAGTACAACCACACTAACGGCTTCGGGCTCAGGTACACTTAGCTGGTATGCAACGCCAACAAGTCCTTCAAGCATTGCTACAGGTACAAATTATGTGACACCTGTTTTAGCGGCTGGTGTTTATACATATTATGTAGAAGCAAAAACCTGTACCATAAGTGCAAACAGAACACCAATAACAGTAACAATAAATGCAGTACCAACTTTAAGCGTTAACTCAATAACCGCTTCGTCTGTAATATGTGCGGGTTATGCGGCAACAGTTCAGGCATCGGGTGCAAATACCTATACATGGAGTACAGGTGCAAACAGTAATATCGCGGTTTTTTATCCAACTGTTACAACAACATATACAGTTACAGGCACAAATGCCGCAGGCTGTAATGGTAGTAATACTATTTCAATTTCGGTTTATACTTCACCGCCTGCTTCGTTAACGGCAAGCAGTTATACGTCTTGCCTTACAATATTTGGAGGCGCACCAATTCCTTTAAGTGGTAACCCTTCCGGGGGAACTTATTCAGGCTCGAACGTAAGTGGTAATTCTTTTAATCCAACAGCCGTTGGTACTTTTACACCCATGTATACGTATACAGATTCTACTATCAATTGTATAAGTACTGCAAGTATCAACATTACTGTAGCATCGTGTTTGGGTATTTCTGAAAATAAAAATAATAGTTCGCTCAAATTAAGTATTACACCAAATCCAAATAACGGCTTGTGTAAAATAAATTCAGATACAGATCTTGATCTTAATATTATTGATCAGCTTGGGCGTATCATAACAACTGTTTCATTGAACGAATCAAATGGCCGTGAGGCCATGCTTCACAATTTGGCAAGCGGTGTTTATTTTATAATGAATAAAAATTCAGATCAGAAAATAAACCGAAAGATCGTTGTGATAAAATAAAATACTCTTTTAAATTTCGTAGTCATGCTGAACTCGATTCAGCTCTCAGTTCTTTAAGAGGCTTTAGACCCTGAACAATTCCGATAGCTATCGGGACAGGGTGACAGTAAATAGGATGTTAAGAATTAATACCCATGCAGATCGAGATCCTTACTATCGATCATTGTTACCCATTTACCCATCTTTTTTTGAATAATCTTAAAATGATGCTGATCTTCCGGAGTAATTAAAGAAATAGCCTCACCCGGAGATTCAGCCCTGCCGGTCCTTCCAATGCGGTGAATATAATCTTTAGGTGAGCGTGGCAATTCGTAATTAATAACATGCGGTAAAAATTTAATATCAATACCACGCGCCATAAGATCGGTTGCCACTAAAACGCGCAGCTTTCCCGATTTAAATTTATTTAATGCTTCTTCACGCGCGCCCTGGCTTTTTTTACTGTGAATGGCCGAAGCTTTAATGTCGTTTATTCTTAATTTATCAGCAACAAGATCGGCCTTAAAAACAGAAGAAGTAAAAACCAAAACCTGTTGCATGCCCTTATGTTTTATTAAGTAACGCAACAGTGGGCCTTTTCTTTCTTCAGAAACAAAATAGGCCAATTGCGAAATAAGATCTAAAGTATTTTCTTCACCTTCAATTTTAATTATTTCCGGATCACGAAGTAAAATGGTATTAATAGTATTCACATCTTCGCTTAAAGTTGCAGAGAATAACAAGTTCTGTCTCTTTTTAGGCAGTAGAGAAAATATTTTATTCATCTCTTCTTTAAAACCCAGGTTGAGCATTTTATCAGCTTCATCCAATACCAGCATTTTTACATCCGATAAATGCACTGCTTTTGATTCTACCAATTCTAATAACCTGCCCGGGGTTGCCACTAAAACTTCAACACCCTGCAATTTTATCATTTGCGGGTTTATTGAAACACCACCATATACTGCTAAGGTTTTAATTTTTTCAGGTAAAGCGTTTGTAAATAAATTAAATACGTCGTTTACCTGTATAGCTAATTCACGTGTAGGAACTATAACTAATGCGGCAACGTGCCGGTTTTTTGAGGCGACCTGTTTTTGTAAATTTTGTAAAATTGGTAATGCAAAACTGGCGGTTTTTCCTGATCCGGTTGGCGCAATTCCTAACACATCTTTGCCTTTTAAAATAGCCGGGATGGCTTTTTCCTGTATAGGATAAGCTTCATCGTATTTTAACCCACTTATTATTTTTAAGAGATGTGGCGATAAACCAAGGGTTTTAAAAGACATAGATGCTTGTTTTGGGGTTAAACCTTATTTCAGGCTCAAAGATACATCATATTAGCCATTTGCAGGGTATTTATATCTTATATCTAAAACTATATTTTAGCTGATATCGTAATTAAAATACAATAATTTTTATTTATCTTGTAACCTAAATATGTGTTTTTTTAAAAACAAATTGTACTATTTTTTCTTACTTATTATTATTTGTTCTTGTAGCAATAATACTTCATCCGATCATTTCGTAAAAGATAAAGAAGATTCAACCCTCGCTGAAAAAAAGAAGTTGGTAAGTGTGCGTCGTGCAGTTGCAATTTCTAAAGTTGCCGGCGCTCCAAAAATTTTAAATGTTACAAGTCCGCTTATTTTACCAACAAATACAAACGTGCATTTGGTTGGTGATCCCAATGTTGTTAATGTACCCGAA
>JACDED010000073.1:12676-22421 GCA_013816615.1 Bacteroidota bacterium | reverse complement strand
ACATCAACCTTGGCGCGCCAATAGCAAAAGCAAAAAGTATGATCATTTTTTACAGTCAAACAAATAATATTGATCCTACTGATCCTTCAACTTTTGATTCTTATCAAACTTTTTTTATAAGCGCAAATTCTACAGGCTTAAATAATACAAACTCGTTTGGAAGCTCTGCGTTTAACGCATTTCCCAGCGCTTCAACATTTTATGCTAAAGTTTATCCAAATACCTTTATCAATTATAGTTATTATAATTATGTAGTAGGCAAACAAGTGTTTACAGGTTGCGGTACGCCTCTTCCTACAACATTTACTTTAACAATGCCATAATATTTTTTAACTTTAGTCTTAATTACACAACAAAGGTATAAAGCAAAACTTTATACCTTTGTCATTTTATACCCCTTATGAAAATACTACTCAGCTATTTAAAACAGCATAAAAAGCTTTTAATAATTGCGCTTATCCTTGCAACTATTAACCAATGTTTTTCTCTTTGCGATTCTATCATTACCGGTAAGCTTATTAATAAATTCAGTACGCCACATGTTGAAGATGGCGCTAATTATTATTGGCACGCTAACGATTCGTTAAGTGACTTTATGAAGAACCTGGCTTTTTTTATGGGCCTTTCAATTGGTGCGGCTATGATGTCGCGTATTGCTAAGAACTTCCAGGATTATTTTACAAATATTGTTATCCAACGTACAGGGGCGCAAATGTATACCGACGGTATCAAAAAAGCTTTGTCACTTCCATACAAAGATTTTGAAGATCAACGCAGTGGTGAAACTTTAGGCAAATTGCAAAAAGTAAAATCCGATACCGAACGTTTTGTAAATCTTTTTATCAGCCTTATTTTTCAATCGCTTATTGGTATTGTTTTTGTTTTTGTTTATGCCATGAACATTCATCCACTGTTAGGTCCACTATATCTTGCAACAGTTCCAATTATTGCAAGTGTAAGTTCTTTTTTAGGAAAAAAAATAAAGATCATCTCTAAACAAATACTTGGCGAAACTACTGCATTGGCGGGTGCTACAACCGAATCGTTAAGAAATATTGAATTAGTAAAAAGCCTGGGCTTAATCGAGCAGGAAGAAAAACGTTTAAATGAAACAACTTTAAAAATACTTGGATTAGAATTAAAAAAAGTACGCTTTATTCGTTCATTAAGTTTTATACAAGGTACCACTGTACATTTGGTAAGAACAGCTTTGGTGTTCAGTTTATACTGTTTTGTTTTTAACGGTGTAATTAAAGTGGGCGATCTTATTACTTTGATGTTCTTCTCCTTTTTTATTTTTAATCCATTGCAGGAATTAGGAAACGTTATTGCTGTTTACAACGAAACAAAAGTAAGTATGGATAATTTTGCCAAGCTGGTAACTTCGGCATCCGAGGAAGTGCCGGTAAGTCCATCTGTTTTAGGCGAGATAAAAGAAGTTGATTTTAAAAATTTATCATTCGGCCATAATATTGAAAATGGTTATGCAGTAAAAGACATCAACCTGCGCATTAAACAGGGTGAAACCATTGCCTTTGTTGGGCCAAGCGGCAGCGGTAAAACCACGCTTGTAAAATTATTATTAGGTTTATATAGACCAAACACCGGCCAGGTACTTTACAATAATATCGAATCAACAAAAATAAACCTTACCGAGTTGCGTATGCAGTTAGGTTTGGTATCGCAGGATTCTCAATTATTTAGCGGAACCATAAAAGACAATTTATTATTTGTAAAACCAAATGCAACAGATGATGAGATCTTGCAGGTGCTGTCAAAAGCGGCCTGTCATAATTTATTAAAACGTGCTGCAAATGGCATTTATACAACTATTGGAGAAGGTGGTATAAAATTAAGTGGTGGAGAGAAACAACGTTTATCTATTGCACGTGCTTTATTAAGAAACCCAAAATTATTGATCTTTGATGAAGCAACCTCTGCTTTGGATTCGATAACAGAAGAAGAAATTTCTGAAACTATGCGCGACCTCAGCGCTACAAAACAACAGATCACTATTTTAATTGCACACCGTTTATCTACCATTATGCATGCGGATACTATTTATGTTTTAGAGCAAGGTGAAATTATTGAACAAGGAAAACATGATGATCTTCTTGCATTAAAAGGCTTATACTATGCCATGTGGAGACAACAGATAGGTGAAAGGAAGAAATAATTTATTTTTTCTTTTCTTCAATCAATTTTATCTTTTTTCTTAGAAGTATTTTATCTGAAGTCGTTTTAGAAAACTTTAATGCGGTTTTTAAATGCTCAAGTGCTTTTACAGTATCTATTGTTTTATAAAGTTCTGCTAAGAGCGAATGGTATAAATGATTTTCCTTTAGACCTAATTTTTCCGCTTCAATAATTGCTTCTTCACTGCTATTTGCTTTTGATAAACCATAGGTTCTATTCAAGGCGGCTACTGGTGAGTATTCGAGCACGAGTAATTTGTTGTACAATTGCAAAATATTTTCCCACTTTTCTTTTGTATCTGTTTTGTTTGTATGCCAAAAAGCAATTGCTGCTTCCAAATGATATTTGGATAATTTATTTCCTGAAGAAGCTTTGTTCAAATAATACTCTCCTTTTTCGATCAGCTCCCTACTCCACAATTTCTCATCCTGGTCTTCATACAAAATAATTTCTCCGTTTTGATTGAGCCTGGCCTCAAAACGCGAAGCGTGAAAACACATTAACGATAATAATGCATTTACCTGTGGTATATTGGTTCCTTCATTTTCTGAAAGCAATAAAGTAAGTCGCATGGCCTCAAGACAAAGATCTTTGCGTAACGTTACATTTTGCGATTCCGAATAATAGCCTTCATTAAATAACAAATACATAGTGGTTAAAACCGTTTCTAACCTATTGTTAATTTCAGACTCAATAGGTAATTCAATATTTATTTTTTCTGTTTTTAATTTTTCTTTTGCGCGTTGCAAGCGTTTATAAATACTTTCACGATTACTTAAAAATGCATCTGCAATTTCTTCTGCACCAAAACCACAAAGAATATTCAATGCTAATCCAATTTGAGATTCGGTAGTAATACAAGGGTGACAAATTGCAAAGATCATTTGCAATTGGCTATCGTTTATATTTTTATTTGAGAGGTCAATTTCTATTTCCTCAAAAGAAGCCTGCGTATGCTTAATTTCTACTGCAATCTTTTTATTAAAAATAGCATTATGTTTTAAAAGATCTTTTGTTTTATTTTTTGAAACCGTGTATAACCATGCTGTTGGATTTTGCGGTAAACCTTTCTGTCCCCAGGTTTCGGCAGCCTGTAAAAAAGTATCGCTTACTATATCTTCTGCAATTTCAATATGCTCTATACCAAATAATTTTACGAGTACAGAAATTATTTTCCTGTACTCCGTTCTGAATAAATGTGGTATTAATTCCTGTTCATGCATTAAATAAAAAACTCCCGGCTTTTACCGGGAGTTTAAATTTTAGTTCATTGGTAAAATTGTTCTTACTTCTACATTGCCTCCCATCTGAAGAATAGGACAGCCTTTTGAGATCTCGGCTGCTTCTTCAAGAGATGCTGCTTTAATAATGATATATCCACCAACGGCTTCTTTAGTTTCTACATAAGGGCCGTTTGTAATGACATTATTTGGTTTTACAACTTTTCCGGCAGCCTCTAAACGGTTACCCGGGCTTACCAGTTTATTTTGTGCAGCAATACCACCCATCCAATCCTGCCATGGTTTCATCATAGCTTGTATTTGCTCGGGCGACATTTGTGTGTTAGTATCTGCGCTACCATCTCTTCTGAATAATAATAAGAAATCTTTCATTTTTTTAGTTTTTAAATTTATAATTAATGATTATACTACCATGACGATCCTCTTTCCGGGATTGGACACACTACTTGATTTATTTTTTAAACAACTGAAATTCAGACTATTTAATTGAAAACCATTTTTATTTTAATGGTTTAAATGATGAAATCATTTATAGAAATGTTTTCAGCCATTTTATCGCTTCGTTTTCATCGGTGAACATTTTTGTTGGCCTTACGGGTTTATTGATCTTTAAATAGAAGTTAGCTATTAATTGCATAGCAATTGAATTTATCATAAAAGCATCGGCTTTTAAATAAGGACAAGCTTCTTTGGTTGCCCAATAATCGCGATTCTCCTTTCCCGGTAATGCAAACTGTTCATGCTTTGCCAGCATGGGCACCTTTTTATAGTTGACCATTTCACCTAATTTTTCCATCATTTGTTTTACCAGTTCAACTGATTCTTCTTTTTCGGATGATATACGAATGTACATAATGCCGTCGGCTCTCAGGTAAAGGTAATAGGGTACAACAATACCTTCAGCAATAATTTTGTTATCGTTTAAAGTCATAGTGTGGAATAGCTAATATGAAGATACAAATGTTTTTTAGGGAGGGCAAATTATTTTTGGGAATCGACCTTGAATTTGCAAAAGCCTTGCAGGTCTATCGGCTTGCTGTTAGGTGCAGTTATTTTTGCAACACATACTTCTCTAATTTCTTCCAACTTTTTGTTCTGCGTTCACGTCGGGTGGTATTGCCACACCATGAAGACATTAAGTTCATAGCTTGAGTATCTGAAACTATGATGGGATATAAAGGGTCTTTGTGTTTATGAAAATAAACAGTTGTGTGTTTGTCGCTTAGCTTTCGTTCGTACTTTCCAAAATGTTTTCCTAGCAGGTGTTCAACGTCATTACTCAAAGAGTCAGAACAGAAGTATACAGAAAAACTTATTAAACGTTTCGAATAGAAATTTAAAAATACCAGGAAACTGTCCGAACTATATTTTGAGTATAAAAAAATCTGTACATCCTGCTGCCAATATTGACATTGGAGAATATCAATGTTCATTTTTTACAAGTCGATAGTATGGCCTTTTGTTGTTACAGAAGCGCTATCAAAAATCTTCTTAGGACATTTAATTTGAACTAAGTCCGTCAGTGAGTCTTGATGCATTTTGAACTTTAAATTCAAAGCGAAAACGTTGTTTAAAATGTAAGAGTTTTGTCCAATGACCTTGAATGAAGAAAGAAAGATTAATATGAGAGTCAGATTTTTTCAATGTCGTATATAATTACCCTAACGGTTTGCCGGTAGGCATAGGTGTTTATGGAAACATCCGAAAGGTTTATTAAATGTACAAATGTTTATTAGCAAAGCCAAATGCAAAAAAGTTCCGGTATAGCCCGGATAATACATTGGCTTTGCGATGTGCCGAAAACCTGCATTGCGCAATTGCTTGCTGTTATCTGCAGTATTTGTTTAGGTCCGTCAGTATGTCAATTTGTTTGTCAAAATACTCAGTAGAAAAAAGTTCAGTCTTATTGTCGTCAGAATTCGTTTGCTTAAGTAGCTCCTCAACTGAAATATTTTCTCCGTGGTTTTTTAAGAGTTCCGAAAGTTTCGTTGCGTGTTCACGTTCCGGAGCTTTTCGTTTTTCAACTAATATATTCCAGTTTTTAAGATATGCTTCGAAATTGTTTGTTCCAGCTATTTTGTCGAAGTACAGTACGGCTTCCATGACGCGCGTCTGATCAAAGTACAGGCTTGGCGTAGTTAAATAATAGTCGAGATATTTGTGAAGAAATTCTTCGCTTTCACTTGTCTTGAAAAATGTTAGTGTCAGTGCATATATGTGTCCAACGCAACAGACTTCACTTTTCAAAAGATGCGTACCAATGATGTCGATAAACTGAACATATCCTTTTACGGCAGAAAAGTATGCGCCAACCAGTCGAGTCCGCCAATTAAAATCTCCTAACAATTTTAGACAGATGTCCGGAGTAATTTCATTTTCAATTTCTTTTATGGACTCGATCCATGTAGCGTCGAGATATGATGCAATTCTCATATAGAAAGGCGCAGCCCATTTCTTTATGAAATCTCCGGATAGCTCGGAGTTATTTCTGTGAGTCGGCAAATTGTCAAACGGGGATTTGTGTCGGACCGTTGCACCAGCTGAATGTAAATTTGCTAATTCTTCTTCGTTCATAATATTGCCGCTAACGTTTTGGAGCTAAATTTCAGTTTGGGTTTTGAAACATTGTCTACCGAAATATTACTGACAATGATATTATGTTTATTAGACATTTGCAAAGCGAAAATAACTGTCTTTCGCGAAGCGACCGCTTTTGCAAATGCCTTATATTTCCGCTCAAATTGAATTTAGGTGCTGTTAGCGGTTCGTTGTTTTCTGCTCTTATTTCCTCTTCATTTTTTTAAATTTGTCAACGTCCAAAAATATTATTCCCCAATTATGTCCATCTAAATCTTCAATATTTCTCATTTGCATAAAGCCTTCGTTAATAATTTGCGTTGGCTCTGTCCCACCTGCTTTTAAACAATTCTCAACAATTTCGTTAAGACTGTCAATACTTTCTACGGGAAGTGTAAATGTCGCAATTGTGCTCTTTTTCGGGTCAGCAATATTTTTTTTGTTCCCTGACTTGAACATTTCAAGTGTCTGCAACATTACATAAATATGGTCGCTCCAAACCATACATTTTTGGTCATCAAACGTAAATAATGGATTAACTGTAAACCCTAATTTTGTGTAGAAGTCCATTGATGTTTCTACATTTTTTACTGGAAGGTTGATAAATATTTGTTTCATTTTATTATCCCCTTGTTTTGCGTGTTGAATTTTTGAGTGGCGTCTGTTACAATGACCGCTAACTACTCGCTAAGCGCCATAAAACCGTTTACAAATAATTTACAAACGTTTACAAACACTTAACGGGTTTATCAAATATAAACAATACCAAACAAAAAAGCCACTCCTTATGGAATGGCTTTTGTTTGATCTGAGATCAACTATTAATGATGTGCTTCGTTATGAGTGGTATCTGTTGCAGTATGCTCAGATGTTTCAACAGCCATTGTATCATTTGCTTCTACATGGTCTGTTTTTGCATCTGCATTATGTTCTTCGTGTCCATGAGTTACTGGGTGTTTGCTATGATCGCCTTTTGCACACGCTTCTATACATTCTTCTGAACAACCTTCTTCACAATGTCCGTGTTTTTTTGGATCGCAAAGGCTTAAGAATAAAAACATAATAGTCAGTAATACTGAAGCTAAAATTAATGGTACTGTAAACGAAACAGGTTTTGGTTCGTTTGAATGGTTATCGTGTCCGTGGTCGTGTGACATAGTTTCTAGTGTTTTAACATTGCGAAAATAATAGAATAATTAAAGTAAAAAAAATAAATGTTTGTTTTAATTACTCTTTTATGAACTTATAAAAATAAACGCTCTGTTTTTCTCTTACTTTTATAATGTATATAGCAGGGCTTAGCTCAGAAATATCAATGGATTGGGCCGTATTTAAGGAATTAAGATCCGCCGCCTTAATTGTTTTACCATCCATACCTAAAACCTCAACAAAAAACTCGCCATTACGGGTAAAATTCAGCCATAATTTATCTTTTCCGGGATTTGGATAGAATTCGATAGCGCTCAGATCGTTATTTTCCCGCACTCCCGCAGGGTTTTGGTAATTATCACGGTACCTTGCCTGGTTGGGTGTAAAATTAGCTCCTGCTAATGCGCCGCTTACTTCTAAATATGGGATCTTTTCGCCAATTGTTAACCATTGGTAACTGCGTTGGTTATTTGGAAAACCAAAAGAAAAAGCATTGTATTTAATTGTATCCTGCGAATATTGTGTAGTTACAATACGCAAACAATTTGCAGTGCCGTAAGGTGTAGTTATCGTTCCCCAGCCATCAGCCTTTGTTACACGGTAACCTGTTTTTTTATACGTAAAGGGTAAAGCTGTAGTTGTTGGCGTAGAAAATTTAAACGAGGTACTATCATAATTAGAATAGGTTAGCGGAAATATGTATAACTCATCTTTATCAGAATAATAGCTTGGTACCGGAACGCTGCTAAACGTCATACCAATGCCATCGGCCACAAAAGCGTTAACCGGACTCGTTTGTTTTTTGTAATAATTATAATAATTCGTTATCGTTAGTGGTCCGGCTGTAATATTATCTGCAATTTTTTCGCCATACTCATTAAAACCAAAGAAAAAGAAAGCATAAGGCGTTTGTAAAGCCAGCTTAAAATCCCTTACACCCTGGCTTGAATATACCAAATTGCTATAATTCCATGTGAAATTTGTGCCTGTTTGTGTGTAATTACCAACTGAGCTTAATTGTGCGTTCGTATACCTTAACGTATCATTACTTCCGGGAAAGTTTACAGCAGTTAAAGTAATTGGCGATTGCGCCATTGAAAGTGAAGCACAAAAAATGACTAAAGCCTGAATGTAAATTTTACGCATGAGAATGTTAATTTTGTAGCTAAGATACTTAAATTATTGAATTACCGTTATTTAAACTATTGAAATTCTTACAAACATATTTTATTATAAGCATTTTACTTCTGTTTTGTTTTGACTCACAGGCTCAAACAATAAGTCTTAATATTATTTCACCATCTAAAAGTGTAACTTCTAAATTAAATTACCGCAAAAAATTAAACTCAAAAACAGAAGCATTAAAAGAGCTTGATAATATTATTTTAACCCTTCAAAACAAAGGTTATTTATTAGCGGCAAGTGACAGCATTTTAATGGATAGCACTTCTGTAACCGCTTACGTTTCTGAAAATCAAATTTACAAAGTAGCCTATTTAAAATTGGGCAACCTTAATCCAAATCTTGCTTCACGTTTAGGTATAAGCGAAAAATTATATTTTAATAAACCGTTTAAATATAAAGAGGTAGCAAGAAGCTTTGAAAAAATAATAGCTTTTTACGAGAACAACGGTTATCCTTTTGTATCTGTAAAGCTTGATAGTGTTGAAACGCAAGAAGACGGCCTGAGCGCGGTATTGAATGTTGAGAAAAATAAATTATTCAAGATCGATTCAATAACGGTAATGGGAAATGCAAAAGTTAACCGCGCTTTTTTAAACCGTTATTTAGGTGTAAAAGAAAACATGCCTTACAATGAAGAATTATTACGTAGCATCTCACAAAAAATAAAACAACTGCCTTTTGTATTCGAAAAGCAAACGCAATTAGTACGCCTCACAAATAAAACAAATAAACTTATTTTATTTTTAGATAAAAAAAACGCTTCACAATTTGATGGGATAATAGGCTTTTTACCGGATGCCACCACAAAAAAAACCGTAATAACGGGTGATGTAAAATTAAAAGTAGTGAACGGCATTTTTAGGAACGGCGAGACCTTTGATCTTGAGTGGCGAAGATTACAATCGCAAACTTCAGATTTTAAAGGACGTATTATTTACCCTTATTTATTTGGGACACCTGTTGGTACAGATTACTCTTTAAAAATATACCGAAGAGACACTTCTTTTATTGACATCAATAACAATATTGGTTTGCAATATTATTTTAAAGGCTTAAATAATTTTAAGATCTTTTATAAACAGCGTAATACCAATTTAATTTCAACTAACGGTTTGCAGTATGTTACTACCCTACCCGATTATGCCGACATCACCACACAATCTTATGGCGCCGGCGTTACATTCGAGAAACTGGATTACCGTTTCAACCCTCACAAAGGCGTGGCACTTAATTTAACAGGTCAAACAGGTAACCGAAGTATTAAGCGTAATATAAAAGTAAATGAACTTGCGTACCAGAATTTATTATTACGATCTACACAATATCAATTTGAAGGAGATGCGAATTTCTTTATTCAATTGCATCGTAATAATGTTTTAAAATTAGGAGTACAAGGC
>JACDED010000073.1:9811-12666 GCA_013816615.1 Bacteroidota bacterium | reverse complement strand
GTACAAGGCGCTTCTGTTTTTGGAAATTCAACCATATTTAAAAATGAATTGTTCAGGATAGGCGGGTTAAGATCATTAAGAGGTTTTGACGAAGAAAGTATTTTTGCTTCTACTTATGTTATCCCAACTGTTGAATACCGTTTTTTATTTTCTCAAAACTCTAACCTGTTATTATTTGCAGAAGGTGCCTGGTACGAAAACACGAGTAACGGGCTTTACGTAAGTGACATGCCGGTGAGCGTTGGCGCCGGAATTAATTTTGAAACAAAGGCAGGTATTTTAACACTTAATTATGCTTTAGGTAATCAATTTAACAATGGTTTTGATCTGCGTAGTGGTAAGATCCATTTTGGATTGACGGCCTTGTTTTAATTCTTTTAAAAGATTAAATTCGTTATAAAAAAATGTGCCATGAAAAAGATCTTGTTTTATTTTTTCGTTTTGTCTTTTTTTCTTTCTAAAGCACAAACCTATTCTTCGTATAAGATCAGCTTATTAAGCCTGATCCATCCTAATACAGGCACTGTTGGCATTGGCCCTGACGACAGGCGTTACAACGGGTGCTGGGGTTGGTATCAAAGCAGTTTAAATAAAGAGTATGCAATTGTTGGCGGCAGCAGCGGTACTTATTTTATTGATGTTACAGCTCCAACATCCCCAAGTGTTTCTGCTTTTGTGCCGGGAACATCAAATGTAACTGTAAGAGAAATTAAAACATATCAAAACTATTGTTATATCATTTGTGATTGCGGATCAGGCACCACTTTTAAAATTATTGACATGAGCACACTGCCAAGTACGGTAACTGTTGTTTACGATGGAAATACATTATTTTCACAGGGCCACACATTATGGATAAACCAGGATAAATTATATGTTGGCGGTGTAACCTATTCAAACAACACAACATCATCAATGAATGTGTATAGCCTTGCAACGCCGGCTGTACCTGTGCTTTTACGTGAATTAAAGCAGGATTTTCCCGCAATAAGTTATGTGCATGATATGCTTGTAAGAAACGATACAGTATTTGCATCCTGCGGTTACCAGGGCTTGTATGTATTTAAATTTAATTCAACCACAAATACATTTTCGCAATTAGGTTCTTATACAGGTTATTCGGCGGGTACATATAATCACTCCAGTGGCTTAACACAAGATGGTAAACATTTATTATTTTGTGATGAATCGCCCGCGGGCTCACCTATTCGTTATGTGGATGTTGAGAATTTAAACAACATTCAACCCGTTCAGATCTTTCAGCCATATACAAATACAACGCCGCATAATCCTTTTTTGATCGGTAATAAATGGGCGGTGGTTTCGTGTTACCAGGATGGTTTATACATTTACGACATTTCGCAGCCCGGTAATGTAGCGGTTTCCGGCTTCTTCGATACTTTTCCGCAAGGTGGTGGAAATATTGGAAATTATTTTGGACAGGATTATCGTGGTAATTGGGGTGCTTATCCTTATTTACCAAGTGGGATTATTATTGCTGCAGACATGCAGAACGGTGTTTTTATTTTAGATCCAACGGATGCTTATAACAATCCGGTTGGTATTAAAAACAACACAATACAAAAAAAGGAGATCATCATTTATCCGAATCCTGCAAACGATCATATTGCAATACATTACAATGCATATAACGCATCAAAACTTGAGTTAAAAAATATGCTCGGACAAATTATAACAGAAAAAGAATTTACCGGTCGTATTAGTGAAAACCTTGATGTTAGCAAAATAGAGAGTGGCACTTACATTCTTTCTATTTTTGAAAAAGGCCAGGGTTCAAACAAAAAACTGGTGATCAACCATTAAATTTTTCAAGAAAAATTTACCTCTAAATAAATTTAGAAATTAGGAAATTTGTTAAAATCTATTCCTTTGAACGGTTAATATATTAGACGAACCGCATTGCTTTAGTCTCGCAAATGGTTTATATTTGTTAGTATAACTTAGCTATTTACCAATGAAAAAAATTTTACTTTGTTTATCACTTTTAACTTCATTATTTTCACAGGCTCAAACTTATCCCAGCCAGAATATTAGTTTGATCAGTATGATCAATCCAAATAGTGGTTCAGTTGGGATCGGCGTAGATGGTCGCCGTTATTCAGGTTCATGGGGTTGGCACCAGGCAAGTTTGAATAAAGAATATGCCATTGTTGGCTCAAGCAGCGGCACCTATTTTATTGATGTTACTGTTCCTGCCACACCAACCGTTTGTGCTTTTGTACCCGGAAAACAAAGTTGTACATGGAGAGAAATGAAAACTTACCAAAATTATTGTTATGTAGTAAGTGATGATGCGGCACCGAATACTTTTCAGATAATTGATATGAGCACTTTACCTGCAACGGTTACTGTTGTTCATAATGGCACAAGTTATTTTGAGCGTGGTCATACCATATGGATCGATCAAAACAAAATGTATATTGGTTCAACAACCTATACATCAGGTTATCAATCGATGAATGTATATAGTCTTGCTACGCCAACCGCACCAGTATTGTTAAGATCTTTATCGCAGGATTATCCTTCAATTTCAACTGTACATGACATGTATGTTAGAAGAGATACAGTTTTTGCTTCATGTGGTTACCAGGGATTATATATTTTTAAATTCAATTCAAACAATACGTTTACACAATTGGGATCATACACAGGTTATGCTGGTTCCACCTATAATCACGCAAGTATGTTAACACAAGACGGAAAATATTTATTCTTTTGTGATGAGGTTCCAGCAGCGCAACCCATGCGTTTTGTGAACGTTCAAAATCTAAGTAACATTCAGCCAACTCAAACATTAATTCCTCATCCCGGAACTACTCCGCACAATCCATACT
>JACDED010000073.1:0-9801 GCA_013816615.1 Bacteroidota bacterium | reverse complement strand
GGAAATAATACAGCTATCGTTTCTTGTTACCAGGATGGCTTATACATTTACAATATTGGCACGCCGGGTAATGCAACTATAGCGGGCTTTTTTGATACGCACCCGCAAGGTGGTTTTAATGTTAGCAATTATTTTGGACAGGATTACCGTGGTAATTGGGGAGCATATCCATATTTACCAAGTGGCATTATTATTGCGCAGGATATGCAGAATGGTATTTTTATTTTAGATCCAACAGCTGCTTATAGCAACATTACAGGAGTTAAAAAAAATTCATCTGAAAAAAGCAATTTTATGTTCTTTCCTAACCCTGCGTCAGATGTGATCTCCGTTAATTATAAAACGCAAAACAATTCAAAGTTAGAATTAAGAAATGCATTAGGTCAATTAATATTTGAGCAAACATTTAATGGTCCGGTAAGTGATTATATTGATGTTAGCAAATATGCTAATGGCAGTTATGTTCTTTCAATCACAGAAAAAGGTGAAACGATTAATAAAAAACTGATCATCAATCACTAGAATTTATTTATGAAATTTAAACACATTTGTATTCTTGCATTTATTGTTGCAACTTTTGGTTCAAAGGCTCAAACCTATGCTGCATCTAACTTTACAATGATAAGCCTTATTAGTCCTGAAACTTACACTAACTCTTATGGCGATAAATATTCGGGCTGTTGGGGTTGGTACCAGGCAAGCTTGAATAAAGAGTATGCTATTGCAGGATCTGCTGCGGGAACTTATTGGGTAGATGTAACAAACCCTTCAACGCCTACTGTATGTGCTTTTAGAGCCGGTAAAAAAACAAATACAATTTGGCGCGAAATTAAAACGTATCAAAACTACTGTTATGTAATTACTGATGATAGCGGACCGGCAAGTTTTCAAATTTTTGATATGCAATATTTACCGGATAGTGTTCACAAAGTTCATGATAGCCAGGTATTATTTAAAAAAGGTCATACCCTTTATATAGATGGAAATAAATTATATGTTGCCAGTGTAACTTATAGCAATAATACTACCAGCACCATGAACGTTTATAGTTTGGCAACGCCGAGCGTTCCTGTATTATTGCGCGAACTAAAACAGGATATTACTTTTATATCAACTGTACATGATATGATGCCTGTAAACGACACTATTTATGCATCCTGCGGCAACCAGGGCATGTACGTTTTAAAATACAATTCAAACAATACATTTACGCAATTAGGATCATTGACAACCTATTCCGGCTCAGGTTATAATCACAGTAGCGCCTTAACACCAAATCACCAAACACTTGTATTCACAGATGAAGTTCCGACAGGTAAACCTATTAAAGTAGCTAACGTTAGTAATCCTGCAAATATACAAGTGCTTGCTATTACAAACCAATTTACACAAACTACACCGCACAATCCGTTTATGGTAAGTAACTCCTTATGCTTTATGAGCAGTTACCAGGATGGCTTACAATTGTATAATATTTCTTCTCCATCTACTCCAACTTTGGTTGGTTATTTTGACACTTACTACCAGGGTGGAGGAAATAATAATAACTGGACCGGTGATGATTACGATGGCCAATGGGGCTCATATCCTTATTTTCCAAGTAAAAACATTTTTGCTTTAGATCAACGTAACGGTATTTTTATGTTGAAGTCGAACTTATATCAAAACCCTGCACCAAGTTTTAACACACCAACAACTACCTGTAAGGGTGTAAACGTTAGCATGGTTAATACAAGCACATCTTCTATAACTTACACCTGGACCTTTTCAGGAGGTACACCTCCAACTTCTAATGCTGCAAATCCAAGCGTTTCATTTAACGCGCCTGGCATTCATACAATTACATTAGTGGCGGCTAATAATACAAGTACAACTGTTATGTCTACAAAAACTATTAACGTTACAGGTGTTACTGCGGTTGCAAGCTTAACAAATGCTTCGTGTGGCGCTTGTGTAGACGGCATTGCTTCTGTAAATGCATCAGGTGGTTTTGCTCCTTATACTTATACATGGTCGCCAACCGGTGGAAATGCAGCAACAGCAAGTAATTTAGCGGTTGGTTGTTATACCGTAACTGTTAAGGATGCCAATGGCTGTTCAACATTTACAAATACCTGTGTTGGTTTTGCAACGGGAATACAAGCTACTGTTGTTACAAATGAAACTTTATTGATCTATCCAAATCCTGCAAAGAATAATGTTACTATTGAATACAATGGCACCGTATTTAATTATTTCATTTATGATAATTTAGGTCGGCTTGTTACAAATAATAAAAACAATCACGATAAAGCAAAAATAAATCTTGCTGAATTTACAAGAGGGCTTTACATTGTTGAAATAGAAATTGGAAAAGAAAAATTAAGAAAAAAATTAATTATTGACTAAAACAAAAATCAAAATGAAAAAATATCTTTTATCTGCATTACTATTTTTAAGTTTATACAGCTTACAGGCGCAATTTGCCGCTTCAAATTTTACATTATTAAGTAACATAAGTCCACAAACAGGTTCGGGGTCAAAATATTCCGGTTGCTGGGGGTGGACACAACCTATAACAAATAAAGAATATGCCATTGCCTGTTCTAAAAATGGCACATATTTTATTGATGTTACAAATCCTTTAACACCAACTGTTAGTGCTTATGTAACAGGCACATCCTCTAATGGCACATGGCGCGAAACTAAAACTTATCAAAACTATTGTTATGTGGTAAGCGATGATGGTGGTTCAACAGGTTTCCAAGTAATTGATATGAGCACATTGCCTGCAACAGTAACTTTAGTAAGTTCAAATATGAATTTGTTTAAACGCGGTCATGCCTGTTGGGTAGATGGTGATAAATTATATGTTTCGGGTGTTACTTATAGCAATACATCCACCAGCAGTATGAATGTATACAGCCTTGCCAACCCTGCTTCACCGGTATTGCTAAGAGAATTAAAACAGGATTATAGTTTTGTTACTTATGTACATGATGAATTTGTAAGAAACGACACTGTATATGCGTCTTGCGGATACCAGGGTTTGCAGATATTTAAATTTAATTCGAATAATACATTTACACAGTTAGGCTCGTTAACTACTTATTCCGGATCAGGATATAATCATGCTACTTCTTTAACGCCCGATGGACAAACACTTGTAATGCTGGATGAAGTACCTGCAAGCTTACCAATAAAAGTTCTTAATGTAAGCAACCTTTCAAACATACAGGTATTAGCTGTCACTAACCAGTTTCCGCAAACTACACCACATAATCCATTTGTAGTAAGTAACCAATATTGTTTTATAAGTAGCTACCAGGATGGGACGCAATTATACGATATATCAAATCCGAGCGCGCCATTTTTAGCAGGTTATTTTGACACTTACAACCAGGGCGGCGGTAATAATAACAATTGGGCAGGAAGCGCTTATGACGGTCAGTGGGGATGCTACCCTTATTTTCCAAGCAAAAATATTTTTGCATTAGACAGGTATAATGGTGTATTTATGATCAAGAGTCATTTATTTCAAAATCTACCTACTGATGTAAAAGCAAGCTCATCCACTAATTTTGAGCTAACAGTTTATCCTAATCCTGCGCAAAACGAATTGATGTTTAATTTACCCGCAGAATTAGTTAATAGATCTGTAAGCATTGAGATATATGATGCACAAGGCAAATTAACTTCAGTAAATGAAATGCAATCACTTACAAGCTATCAGCGCAGTATTAAATTAAACAACCTAAGTAATGGGTTGTATATTTTAAAACTAAGCTCTGATAATAAAGTTTACTCATCTAAAAGATTTACTGTTTCTAATTAATTTATGTTCACTAAAAATTCTATTATAGGTGTAATAGGCAGCGGCGCTATGGGCAGCGGTATTGCACAAGTTGCAGCTACTACCGGCCACAAAGTTATTGTTTACGACAATAATAAAGATTCTCTTACAAAAGCAGAAGCCAATTTAAAAACATCACTTTCAAAACTTGTTGAGAAGCAAAAGATCACTGCCGAAGTTCAACAATCTGTTTTCTCAAACATTAGTTTTGTTGCTTCATTAAACGAATTAGCTAATTGCAATTTAATTATTGAAGCAATCGTAGAAAAACTGGAAATAAAAAAATCAGTTTTTTCTGAACTTGAAAAATTAGTAAAGGAAGATTGCGTACTTGCGTCCAATACTTCTTCATTATCAATTACTTCTATTGCTTCTGCATGCACCAATCCCGAAAGAGTTATAGGCATTCACTTTTTTAATCCTGCTACTTTAATGCCTTTGGTAGAGATTATTCCGGGTATTGCTACTGCTACAACTATTACAACAGCCTGCAAAACTTTAATTGATAGTTGGGGCAAAACAACTGTAATTGCAAAAGATACTCCGGGCTTTATTGTAAACCGTGTTGCAAGGCCTTTTTATAGCGAAGCTTTACGTATTTACGAAGAAGGTATTGCAGATATGCCAACTATTGATTGGGCCATGAAAGAAATTGCAGGCTTTAAAATGGGTCCGTTTGAATTAATGGATCTTATTGGCCATGATGTAAATTATGTTGTTACTGAAACCGTGTGGACGCAGTTTTATTATGACCCTAAATTTAAACCAGCCTTATCACAAAAACGTTTACTGGAGGCCGGTTTTTTAGGTAGAAAAAGCGGTCGGGGGTTTTATAATTATTCAGCTGATTCAAAATTACCGGAGCCCGATAAAAATGTTGAATTGGGTAAGACAATTGTAAAACGTATTTTGTTTATGCTTATTAACGAAGCGGCAGATACGCTTTATTTGAAGGTAGCCTCACGAGATGATATTGATTTGGCAATGATAAAGGGTGTTAATTATCCAAAAGGGCTTTTAAAATGGGCAGATGAGTTAGGAATACCTTTAATAGTGAAAGAATTGACCGGCCTTAAAGATTTTTACGAGGAAGACCGTTACAGGATAAGCCCGCTTTTGAAGCAGAATTTTATCATGAAAAAAACGTTTTATTAAGCCAAAGACGCCATTCACTCATTTTAGCCCCAAAAAATTTGCCAAATTCAGGCTTTTTAACTATTTTTGAATATAATACCTCCCAAAATGAAAAAACAATTTTTAATTATCTCAGGTTTTGCAGTTCTTACTGCAAGTTTAATTTTTTCTTGTGCTAAGAAAAAAGAAGATAATAGAATTTCACCAACATATAAAGAAGACGCAACAGGAACAGGTGGTAACCCAAATGTAGGTAACCAAACTGTAACAGGAACTGCAACTTTAACTAACCCTGCTACTACTAATTCAAGTTTATTGGTAGGTGGTGCGGGATGGAGCAATCCAACCTGTAGCTCAACCAACAGTATTACTTTAAAAGGTATTAATGGCGGTGTTGATGTTACCTTAAGCTTTTTATTTCCTCCTACATCAGGCACTTATGCAATTGCATCAAACCCTGGCCCTCAATCTTGCGCTATGACAGTTGTTAATGCTCCAAACCAACCTTCAGGCATTGTTTGGTATGGTAAAACAGGCCAGGTAGTGGTAAATACCACTACAACTGCTATTAACGCTTCATTCTCAGGTATTTTATGTACGCAACAAAACTTTAACTTTCCTACAGTTGGCGTTAGCGGTAACTTAGGTTGTAATTAATAGTTTCATTTTATTTTTATTTAAAAGCAGGCTTTGTCCTGCTTTTTTTATTTTTACACTATCTATCAATTAAAAAAAATACTCTTCTTCTTTTCAAAAAGCTATTCGCTTGATCTGAGAGCGCTTGCTTTCATGCGTATTGGTATTGCACTTATTATCATTGTCGACCTTTTGATCCGCGGCAGCGATCTTACAGCGCATTATACGGACGAAGGTTTATGGCCAACCAACCTTATTCATAATTTTGGCTGGAAAACAGGGAACTGGAGCCTGCACGAATTAAGCGGCTCTTACGCCTGGGTACTTTCGCTTTTTATTTTACATTTTATTTTTGCACTTTTTTTATTATTCGGATACAAAACAAAAGCGGCTACATTAATTGTGTGGCTACTTACAATTTCATTACATAACCGCAACCTGTTCATACAACAGTCTGGCGACGATCTATTACGCCTGCTTTTATTCTGGGGATTGTTTTTACCGTGGCACGCTTATTATTCTATCGATTCAAAAAAAACAGCTATTTCTTTTAAACAAAACACATTGGCAAACATGGGTTATTTGCTTTTATTAGCTTCGGTTTATTTTTTTACGGTAAGCTTAAAAACCAGTCCGGAATGGCGTTCAGAAGGTAGTGCCATTTATTTTGCTTTAAGCTTGGAGCAGTTGCGTTTACCTGCCGGTGACCTACTCTATCAATTTCCCGTATTAATGAAATTACTTACCTGGTTTGTTTTTTATACAGAGCTTGCTATCCCTATTTTAATTTTGTGGCCAACCAATAAATGCAATCTAAAACTTATTGCCTTTATTTTGATCGCACTACTTCACATTGGCATTGGATTAACTTTATACGTTGGCTTATTTTACATTATTAATATAATTGCAGGCGTTGGTTTATTGCCAAAAAAAATAATAGATCAACTTGAAACAAAATTCAAAATAAAAAAACAAGCTATTATTTTAAGCATCAAAAAAACAAATCCTGTAAATTATTTCACAAATGCTATTTGTAGCATCGTTATTATCATCAGCATTATTATCAACCTTAGCGCTGTTAATTGGTTTGGATATGAGTTAAGAAAAGAGGTCTGGTATCCTGTAAATGTTTTTAGATTAGATCAATACTGGGGTATGTTCTCACCAAATGTTTTAAAAAAAGATGGTTGGTTTGTTTATCATGGTATGGATTCTATTGGCCGCCAACATGATCTTTACAGAAATAACGATTATGTTGATTACAAAAAGCCCGAACACATTGTGAAAATGTATAAGAGCGACCGATGGCGCAAACTGGCAGAAAATATGCAAAACGATAGTTACACTTTTTTGCGCCCACAATATTGCCGTTACATTATTAAGAAATGGAATAAGGAACATCCAGCTAAAAAAATGAATATGTTGAATCTTTATTATATGGAAAAAATAAATTTACCTTCATATAAAACCAGCGAAGTAAAAAAGAACTTATTCTGCGTATGTAATGGCGATTAATTTTCATCAAATAAAAAATTTTGTTAAACATTATTTCGTTGCTAAACGTAACGGACATGGGGTACATTCGCCATTTTCCTACCAATTATGCGAGGAGGTTTTTTATAACAGAAATCATTTTTATGATTTTAATGAACTAAAAAAAGTAAGAAACTCACTTTTAAATGATACAAGCGAACTTTTAATTGAAGATTTTGGAGCCGGATCAAAAACATTTAGGTCCAACAAAAGAAAAGTAAATGAGATCGCCCAAAAAGGAATAAGTACGAGTAAACAGTCAGAGGTGCTTTATAAGCTTATTAATTTTTTAAAGTGTAATACAAGCATTGAACTCGGCACCTCTTTAGGCCTAAATACATTGTACATGGCTAATGCAAATAAAACAGGAAAGATCATAAGTATTGAAGGAAGTAAAAGTTTAAACGAATTCGCATCAACACTTGCAAAAAAAAACAATGTTCAAAATATAGAATTCATTCATTCAAAATTCTATACAGCATTACCTGAGCTTCTGAATAAACTACCCTCGTTAGATCTTTTATATGTTGATGGCAACCACACATACGAAGGAACTCTAAATTATTTTAAACTTGTATTAGAAAAAAAGAATAATGCTTCTGTTTTTATTTTTGATGATATTTACTGGAGTCCGCAAATGACAAAGGCCTGGAAAGAAATACAAAACCATCCTGCTGTTACGTTAAGTATAGATGCTTTTTATTTTGGACTGATCTTTTTCAGGGAAGAAGTAAAAGAAAAAGTAGATCTGAAGTTTTATATATAAGCTGTTATTTTTTTATTTTAGACTGGATCTCTTTCATGATATCCTTCAGCTTATCAAAATTATTTGGCTTCGTATAGTAGCCGTTTGCCCCAAGTGATAAGGCTTTTACCTTATCCTCTTCCCGGTCGCTTGTTGTAAGAACATAAATAAGTATATCGTTTAATTGTTCAGTCTCTTTTACGGTTTTAATTACATCAAAACCATTTAATATTGGCATATTAATATCGACAATGATCACGTGTGGCATAGGCGTATCTAAATTTTCATACATGCCTTTATTAAATAAAAATTCAAATAACTGAAAACCCGTAAAAACAGAATGTATCTCCGCTGAGTCGTTTATTTCCTGTATAGCAGTATGTATAAGATAATGTTCATCAGGATCATCATCAGCCACTAAAAATATCAGATCTTTGTTTACCAAAATTTCTACAGGAGTTTAATAAACTTAAAGATACTGATTTTTAATTTTTGTAGAAATAAATATTCTTTTTTATTCTCCAGAAATTGGAAATACCGTGTTAACCTAAATTTAGTTGAGTTTTTAGTTAAAATTAAAGCGTTTATATTTGCTTTAAATATTCATATTGAAAATTTGACCTTTCACCGAAAATTTAACAATTACAAACTCCTTTAATGGCCAAGGCAACAGATAAAGAAAGGGAAATACACCAATTGATACTTTCGGGTGATGACCTTGCTTTTGTCAAATTTTGCGACGAATACTATGAGCGCATTTATGAAAAGGTCTTAGTTTTTAATAAGCTTATATTTAAAGAAAACGAGACCTTAATAATGGATGTTGTTACCGATACATTCCTAAAATATTTTAGAGACCCTAACCGATATGATCCCGAAAAACAAACCCTGGAAAGATTTCTGCTGATGGATGCAGAAGGTGATCTTAAAAATGAATGGGAAAAATGGAAAAGACAAAATAAAAATAGTGTAAGGTCTGTCGAACTTGACGAAAAAAACGGGAATAGTATCCAGGACGAAGAACCAGATCCGATAACTAATTTGATCAATAAAGAAGATATTGAACTATTATATAAAAAACTAAAGATCCTGTTTACAGATGAAAAAGATATAGAAATTGCACATTTGATGCTGGCTGGCGAAAGAAGAAGTACAGAATATGCAAAGGTTCTTGAAATAGAAGATTGGGAACCCAAAGAACAACGACTTGAAATAAAAAAACAAAAAGACAGAATAGATAAAGTAATACGAAGAAAGCTGAGAACAAATGAATAAGCTTAAGTTATTTGAACATACATACAACAAATTGGTTTTAGACAAAGCCTTTATGGCTTATTATTTAGACCAATTGATCCTTCGTGAAAACAAAACGAAGGAAGAGGTTTTTGTACTATTAAATTGTTTGCCTGAAGATTTTTATAAATTAGCCTTATGTAAAGCGCCTGAAATAAACGCTATAGATTTTAAACAACGCATCTTAAAAATTGCTGAATACAGCAATACTTCTGCCCTGATCCTAACCAACATCATTCAACTTTCTTCACAAACTGTAAAAGCCGAAAACAAACAACCATCAGTATTAAAAAAGATCAGCAATGATATTAAAGAATTGTTTCCTTTACCTACATGGTTGGTAAAAGCCAGGCCTGCTATTTACAATACTTTCGTAACAGCTTGCTCTATTATTTTAATTATTGCCATTTTTACTCCACAAAAACAGGAAACAAAAAATGTACAGCTTTTTATGACTGATTATTTCGGTTATACAGACTCCATAAAATACATCCAGGTACAGGATAATACGGGTCAGCCGTAAAAGTTGGGGAGCAGGGTAAAAATAGTTAGCTTTCGGTTCACTAATCCTTAAAGATATCACACACGATTTTATAGAAAACGTATTTCCTTCGGAGCTGATGGAATA
>JACDED010000072.1:8195-22451 GCA_013816615.1 Bacteroidota bacterium | reverse complement strand
GTCCATTGATACTACATAAGAATTTAGGATAACATAATCTGCTAAGCTTTTAGTGTCAAACTGTGTTTCAACATAATTATAGTTGGCCATGTTAACCATACTATTAGTGGTAATGTAATTTTTTAATGTATTCCAATCTGTTTGGGCTTGAGGGCCGCCGTATGCAGACCAGGTACTTCCCCAGGTTTGTAAAAATTGTAAAGAGTCTCTTTTTGTGTTGTGATAATAATCTGTAAAATCCTGATCGTCTACTTTTTCCCTAAAATCGTAAACACCCCAATATTGACCATTAACGTATAATATGCCTGGCGCCCAGGTGCGTTCATCTAAATGCAGTTTTGCCTTTTGCGAAACAGTGTGTACATAAGCATCGCGAATATGCGCGCCCCCTAAGCTTGCTGGAGTTGAGTTTGCCGTGAAAGGATAATTGTCATTAGCAGCTGCTTTAATAATTAAACGTTGGAATTTATTTCTTGATTTACTATTAAAAATTTGATGTTTTAAGGCATCACTATAACCAAATTCATCTCGCGCAACAAAATCAATACCACGCTGAGCATAATTCCATGAATCGTTACCGTGTTTGTTTGTTTGCCCAAACCCTTCAGTTTTAAATACGCCCAACTCATCAAAATACTCTAAACCCGTTTGTGGAGTAACAATTGATCCTGACATTAAATTAGAGATGTTGTCAGCAAAAACAGAGATTACATTTACCGAGTGATTTACGTTTATAAAATAAGTATTACTCTCTATAAAACTTGGTAAGATAAGCGGGTTTGAGCTAAATGAGCGTGCCCTGATCACAATGGTAGTTGGTACTGCAACAGGCGCAGCGTAAAGCGCAGATGCGGCTGTAGGTGTGCTTCCGTTAGTAGTATAACGCACTGAAACTGTAGGACCAAAATTTTGAAGACTAACATTTTGTGCTGAACTATAAAAGCCGGCGCCCATGCTTAGTGTTGGAGTTGGTGCGTAACCGAGATAAGGAGTAGCCGTGTTGTTTGAAGCATTAGGTGTGGGAGCAATAAATAAACTAAAAGTGCTTGCGCCATTAGTAGTTCGCCCTCTGGAGTGCCCAACCTGTGTTCTTTGCATAGTAAGAGAATCTACAACAGCAAGAGATGGATTAGAAAAAATTATCTTATCGTTATTACATTGTTTTAAGTTAAAATTAGTGTGTAAATTAGCTCCACTATTAATGCCTCTGGCAGAAGCCCAAATTCTTAAATAACCATTACCATTAATTGTAACATTACCAAAAGTCCATTTACCTAGGTTAGTCACTTTATCACTTAAACGATACCCGGCAAGATTTACTGGTGAAGCCGATGTATTATATAATTCAATCCAGTCTTCTGTGCTACCAAAATTATCAGTAAAAGAAGTTAAGTTTGAGGCAGAATATTCGTTAATAACAACTTGTGCGGAGTTTTTGTAAAAAAATAAAGTTAATGTTATCGTAAGAACAATAAATTTATTTTGCAAAGTTATTTTATTGAAAGTAAAGTTATTTAATTTCATTGTTATGTTAATTTATATTAAAGGTAATAATTTCTTAACACTAAACAAATCTAAATTAATTTAGCCCTCCTCAAATTCCCCGATAAAGTTCGATAAATTAAACCTTAAGTACATTTTAGCCCCTGGAAGCTTTTCAGTAGGTGGAAATCCTGTATTTATTCCTGGCAAAAGATCTTAACAATTAGGGATTTATAGGTATTGTAAGTGTTAACTCCGGCTCTAACGATCTTTCTATTTAATTAGAAATGGCACTGGAAGTGAGTCCTCAAACGAACGATGGCGCAGATATTTTATATGTGCAAAAAACAAAAAAATCCAAACGCATTTGCAGCTATTAACTTTCCGGTTACTGTAAATAATTATGCAGAAGCTATTTTAATAATTAAAAAAATCATATTACTCTTTCACAACCTTTACTAACCCCACTCTTTTTACCTGAATTTATTTCTTTTTGGACGCCCGGGCGGGCTGCTTCGGGCTTCGCTAACGCTACGGCTGGGCGAGAAAACCTCGCCCGAGCTAAACCCTACACATCCCTGGCGCAACATTCATTATTTTTAATTACAGTTATTCAAATATTTTTGACACCGATATTCTACAAAAAAAAACGATGATATATTACCACCGTTTTTTAATTCTAATTTAAATTTAATTTATTGATCTTGAAGTATGTGTTTTTTACAAAATCAAAAAGCACTAATCTCAACACTATCATATTATTCCAATAAATAAGTGCAATTGATACATTACCCTTCAAGAGAAAGTTTTTGGAACATTAATTTTAGGATATAAAGTTCATCCTCATTAAAAAAATCACGCAATTCGTCAAAATCTGACTCGATAGAATTTTTTTTCCTGTTTTTTAAAATAGCTGATAATAAATGTAAAGCTCCATTAAAATCATATGTTCCTTCACCATGAAAGTTGACCCAGTCCTCTAGATATTTTTCCAGATCTTCGTACTTCTCTATATTCATATTATAAATTGTTTAGTTAATTATATCCCTGCGCCTTATTTCAAATACACTAAACATACGTTTTAAGTTGATGAGGAATCAGATCTATTTCCATCAACGCATCTAACTCCGCATAATTTCTTGCACTGCTAAATAAATAATCTTCTGGCTTTACAACTACCTGGTCTTTTACAGGATTAGTGTGAATATAATTTAATTTTTGATCAAAGAATTTTTTGGTCAATACTTCTTCTGCGTGATATCCATCCTGCCACACTTTATACTCCTGTTTCTTTTTTAAATTTTCACATGCTTTCGAGAACAACTCTAAGAGCCATTCGCGACGGCTTTCAGGTTCTTTCTTAATATTCTCTACGATCTGTTTTGAAGTGTGCTTTTTAAAATCGCGAATTATATCCGATAGTTCAAATCCGTTTTTTGCACTGCAGATCATGTGCAAATGACTATGCATTAATGTATAACCATAAATATTTAATCCCTTTTTTTCGCGGCAGTAATTTAAAGAATCTATAATAGTTTTTTTATGGTTTAAACGCGTAAAAATATCTACCCAATCAACGGTAGTAATGGTAACAAAATAAACGTTATTATTACTGGCTTTGTATTTGGTAGACATATTATCAAAGTTAATACTTTTTAAATAACCTGGTTGTTTACGATTTTATATTATTGTTTTCTGTTATTAATTCTAAAGTTCATTGAAATAAAATTAGAATTTTTCTACGTCCAAAAATAAATTTTCATTACAGCTTCTAACATCGCTACACTTTTCGAAAAACAAATACTTCTTCTTGATAATCTTTTAATGTGTGTTCTAAAGCTTAAATTTTTATGTGTGAGTTTACAAACGATGGCGCAGGTATTCACCTGTGCCTCAAAACAAAAAAACAAAAGAAACTTTCGAAGCAAAAAATAAATTCGAAGTAAACACACTAGCTAACGAAAATAAAAATTATCGACTTAAAAAAACATAATAAATTATTTCTTATTATTTTTAATATTATTTTCACTCATGCGATTTATAACTTTTGTAAAACAAAATTCTGATCAACAAGATCCTAAATTAAAAAGCTTTGCAAATTATGTAGCTAAAAGCAAAAAATTCTCTCTTAGCTCTGATCCAAGGTTATTAGCCTTACAGCTATACGATAAATTAAACGCGGAACAAACTGCTGGCTTTCAATTATTCATGATACTGTATTGGCAAAGTGAACTAAAAAATTTGTTGTCAAAAGATTTAAAGGACAATCAGACTGAATTCCTGAACGCTATAAATTTGATTATTTATTTTCAACAAAATGGAATACCTGATCTTTAAGCCCAGCTCACAAGTTTAATAACTGCTTCCAGCATATCTGTTTTTCTTGTAAAACAAAGCGTGCTTCTTGAAAGTCGCTTTATAAAATTTCGTAATGATAGATTTTTTCTTTCTATTCGATTTGTTAGCCGGCGGCCCGGCTTATGTATCTTTTTTGGGATGAGAGAAGGATAAACATTCAACTTGTCTGTATAAATCGTCTTTGGGTGATAACATAAAACAGCGCTTACAACTTTGCTTATGTTTTCTTTTGTTCTTCCGCCAATAAAAAAATCTATCACTTTTCTTGTTGTTCTGTTTATTGCATAAATAAGATAAATATCTTCTTGCCCTGCAATCTTTATACTCATTTCATCCAATTCATAATCCTGGTAATATTCGTTATAATGGGGTTTGTTGATCGTTTTTCCAGCCAAAAAAATTTGTTTTTGAATGATCGATTTTGAGCGTTTTATTAAACGAGATATGGAGCTAATACTGGCTCCTTCTTTTGTTAAACTTACAATATTTCGCTTTTCTGAAGATTCAAATTTTCTATATGTATATTTCTGTTGTTGCCATTTGCCACAACTTTTACAATGGTATTTCTGAACGGAGTTCCGGATTCCTTTTTTAATACAGGTATTAGTACAATAATTACAATTCATAGCAGGTGACAATTAGTACATGAGGTTTCTAAACACCCTTTATTTTCGGGCCTAAGACAATATTAAAAGAAAAACGAGGATGAACATCATCCTCGTTTTCTATATTTTTGATCTTCCTGTATTCTGAAAACCAATATGTTAATTGTTTTTTGTAGGCACAGGTGACAATTAGTACACGACCTTTCATAAAAAATCTCCCGACAATTATTAAAGCAAGCAACCATATTAAACACAAAAGATAAATCATTTTTACACAGACATATAATATTTTTTACCTAGTCACCACTTTGTTTGTATTTCTTTCCGGTGGAGGAATGGCTAAATAAATATACGCCGTTTCTATCATAAACCCATAACGTTTGCCACCCGTGATTTGTATTCTTATCATAGAGCACTTTATGCAATTGATTTATTGTAGAATCATTCACGGAGTTATTTTGTAATTCTACACGAATATAAATTCCCTCACATGGAATACGTTTGACAGCAAGGCTCGAACATAAAGTTCCTTAGCCCTATCAAGCATTTCCAGTTCTGGTCTGTTAAGTTCGCAAAAATTTTCATCGAGTCCACACGAGGTAGCAACAAAAATATTACCAAAAAGAATTAATTTTTTAAAGATCATAGTCGATATAAAATTAACTCAAAATTATTCTAAAACCTTCAGAAACTCCAGCGGTGTATTTGTATAACCTATAGTTTTTCCGACGATTCCGTTTCTATCTAAAACTATAAAACATGGTTGCGTATCATTATGATAGACTGATTGCTGAAGGTAAATATAATAATCACCTACTGTCACAATTTTTTTGTTATCGAGTTTACTTCTTTTTTCTTCTGAAAGCAATGTTTGATCATTTAGCAAGAGTGCAACTATAACAAAATCTTTATTAAGTCTACTTTTAACCAAACTATCTGATAATATATATTTTTCCATTTTTAAACAGCCTGCTGATCTACTATCCCTGAAGTATAATAGAGTTTTCTTCTGATTTTTTTTTGCGTAGCTTGTTCCAATCTCATAATCGGTCTGGGCAGTTAAATCCGGTACTATTTCTCTAGTTTGAGATATCAAACATTCACCCAGCCCTATTTCCAAAAAAAATAATATGAAGAAATAAAATCGCATAGAAATAATATAGTTTACCATTCTTCAGGAAAGTTAACGTGTGTTGGTTCTAAAGAAAAACCTTGACTCAAATTATTTACCTCTGATATAAGTTTTTTAAGTTCAGACTCGAATTGATTACCATCAAAAGTGAACTTAATTATGTGAGTATTTCTATCGATTTCCCAATTTACTCCTGCATCATTCTTTTCGACATTAACTCCGTTCCAACCTCCATCGTCGGCAACACCGCATGCACAGGTAAACAGCAAGTACTTACCTGAATCCTTTGATGATTTAATAAGTTCTTCGTAAAACATAAATGAATCAGCAAAGTCTTCACTTTCAAAAAGACTTTTTCCATCAACAATAGGATTAATAAACGCAATATTGCTAAAAGAAATCGCATCCCGAACTATGGGAACATCCGCAACTATTTCTAACTTAAATTGTATTTTATTCATTACTATTTTCTTGGGAAAACTGTCGTTTTAGCCGGATTAACATGATTAATAAAAACACGAACTGCATCTGTAGGCATTGCTTTCGTGCCTACATTAAACCCAAAGTTAGCACTATATTTCGTTGCATAAACATTACCGCTTGCATCAAGTTGTGGTTTAACATCTCCATATTTCATAGTATGCTCTGTCAATCTCGCTACATCAACATTTTTGCCAAATTGAGAGGAGTTACGTGTTTCTACTCTTGAAGGATCAAATTTGTGCTTATTCGCGCCATGACCAATAAAATCTCCTGTTTCGCTGCCTCCATTCGGTTTAAAATACTGCCCCCTCATAAGACCATAAAATCCAGCAGTAAATGCAAAGGCAGCTCCAACCGGATCAGAAGTATACAATTCCTTAACATACGAGCCAGCTCCATTTCCATTTAACATTTCCATTTTTCCTTTTGTCAAATGTACATCTGCTCCAAAAATCATATTCGCAGCGGTCGCAAATAGCGTTGCTTTATCCTTAAACCCTTGAAGATCCGCCTTGCCAAAAACATAATCTATTCTTGCTACCTGTTCAGTTCCTCCACCGGGTTTAACTTGATTGACCATTATTGAGGCTGTATAATGGCTAAAAGTCAAATCTCCTTTATCATTTTTTGTGTAATTCGGTAAAACATCATAGTCTCCTACTTTAAAAGATTCACTTGCTTTAGATTGACCACCCGGTACTCCTCCTTTCGCTTCAGCAGCTTCGTAAATTTGAATTCCTCCCTTATACGTCACATTAGAATTTTTACCTCCTGGCTGATCACCCGCTTGCTTTGAGCCGCCAGAATTAGTGTCACTCCCACCTTGTTTTTGGTCACCTGTTCCCTGCATCCCATCAATATCATAATCACCTATTGGCTTATTTCCAGCATAATTATAGGGCGTTAAATGAGGATAATCTGATGCAAGCGGATCGACGGAAATGAACCGACACGTCCAAGCAGCATAGTAACGTGCTCCATAGTAGTACAATCCACTCTCACCGTCTCTCTCCTTGCCTACGTATCGGTACCGTTTGGATACGAAGGTGCGTAAAGAAGAATCACCAAAAGGATAATATTCTTCCCTGTCAATTTCTGCACCAAGTATATTTAAGCGCATAACAGAAGAACCGATCTGGTCTTCGATAATATATACAACGTCATTTGCAATATCTACCGGAAAAACATCACCCACCCTTACTTCGGCAATACGACTTTTATCATCCATTATGTGGATGTAATTTTTTTCGTAAGTACCACTCGTATCTTCCAGCTTTACATATTCAAAAATGCCATCAATATAAATGGTACGTTCATAATCGTTACCTGTTCTAACATATTTACTTACCCTATCCTGCCCGGCGTAATCATACTGCGTAAATACACTGGGCGTTGGGCCTGCCTGGTTCTTGTAACAGATCAATTGATCGGCATGGTTCCAGTAATAAAAACGGTTTAAACTGCTCGTTAACTGGTTGCCATTAGCATCGTAAGTATAATCTTCTATTAAGGCTGGGGTGCTGTCTTCTACTTTTCGTAATGTATTATTACCTGTATTATACGTAAAGTTTCTTGTAAAACCATTGGTGCCTGCCTGTATAACGCTTTGCACATTGCCAAGCTTATCGTAAGCGTATGTTCTGCTATAAAATCTTACATTGCCCGCATAAGGCGAGCCGGGGTCGGGCGCATCGGTATAAATATAATTACCGGCACCGCTTTGTGTATCACTTTCCCTGCCATCTGCATAGGTCAATCTATAAATTGGATCGTATTCAAATTCCCTGTCCAGCTCATCGGGCGTTCCACCAATACCGCAATCAGGCAAACGGTCTAACAGCTTTACAATGTTGCCCACAAGATCATAATTAAAAGCGTCGTCCTGTCGTGTACCACTTGCATATGCATAAGTAACGGTACTGCCTACTACACTCTTTGTATACTTTTCGCTTTTCTGCCTTAAAAGCCTAAAGGTGTTTGTATCGTAAACATAACGCGTCATTACCCCATTACCAAAAGCAATTAATAAGCGCTGGCCTTTGGCATTGTAAGCAATGTTTTCAACGTAATTGGTAGTAGTTGGGCCGGCAGGGCTATAAAGATCAACTTTTTCTAAAGCACCGGCGGTGTTATAGGTTGGGATGATCTGTTTTCTCTCCAGGCTCACATCTTCCGGCAAGGTGAGAAGCGTTATGCGGTTAAGCGCATCATAGGCCATATCGCTGGTAAATACCATGGATGATAAGGTTGGCGGCGCATCCCAATCTATTATAAAAGTGGTGTATATATTTAAAGCGAACTTCAGATCAGAATCGTCCACTACACTTCTTGTTTTTGTAAGTACGTTACCTTTAAAATCATAAACAGGCGTTTGTACCTTACCTGCTTCATCATAACTTTCAACTACTTTGCCATTTAAATTAAATGTAGCGGGTGTTGGTTCTCCTTCGCCATACACCATATAAGCTCTTAAAGTACCGGCCGTGCTGCCATCATTTCTTGCCCATGCATAAAGCGGGCGGCTGATCACATCGTAAGCGCTCAGGCTCCGCGCATCTTTTGCATCGCTGCTTTCAATGGGCTTACCGGCGGCGTCGAATAAAATGGTGCTCGTTCCCTTATCAATATGTATTGTTTTTATTGGCGGGAGTTTGTCCTCCCCCTTGCCCCCTCCAGAGGGGGACAGGCTGTAGGTATGTTCAAATACTGTGCGGCCATAAGGATCAAATACAAATAATAAATTACCACGAATATCGTATTGGTAATTCATTTCGATTGTATTGGTATAATCGGAATTATCAAAAAATTCGTTTGTTCTTAGTGTTCTGCCTAAAGCGTCTACTTCAGAACTTTTTGGAGTGAAGTAATGTGATGACGGCACGTTGGTAAGCGTTATGTTACTAATGGAAGCAAGATCGTTAGCGTCGTAAGAGAAGTTTGTCCATGGGGTTTGTATATACCCCTCGACTCCGCTCAGGGTGACCGGGAATGTCGGTATAGTATTTAAAGGAAATGGATCCTGTGGTTCATTGATCTTTTTTGGAATTCCGTATATGACCCATTGCTGGCTGTTATCGGGGTTGAGTGTTTTTACAACACGGCCCAGGGCATCGTAGAACATCCTGATCTTTTTACCGTACCCTTCGACAAGCTCAGGGGCCGGACCGGCGTCCGGGAGAACGAAGTCAAAACCTTTATCAAAAAAAGGTTCGTACTGTTCTACTACCTTGCCTTTGTTATTGTAAATTTTCCAGCCGCTTACCACTACATTTAAAGGGTCACTCACGTCCCGCTCTGTGCCGATGGCGTCTGCGTTATTACCTTGTATTGCGGGTAAACCCGATGAACCGAATTTTTGATCGCCAAAAATAACATCTTCGGCCTGCACGCGGGTTTGCAGCAAACGGCCAAAACCATCGCTGTATTCTACTTTAATAATAGTTGGGCTTGTCGGGCTTTGCTGGTAATGTATTTCACGACTGGTGGTTTCTACCCACACGGGATCACCATCATTCATAAAAGCAAAAAAATCATAATCCATTAAAACACTTGGCGCGTAACGGTCATAAAAACCGCCGCTGCCACTTTTATAATCACCCTCAGTGCCTTTGCCAATTACCGCAGTAGCGCGCAATAAACCTAAAGGCGAAAAATCAAATACAGAACTATTATCGTTTACATCGGTTACCTTAAAAGGCTGCATCACACGGTAATCGTATTCGGCGGTGGTAACCAAACTATTGCCACTGCCGCCGTATACATATAAATACTGGGTAGAAGTTAAGGGCATCATTAAAAAATTATCGTAATCAATGCTGCTCCAGGCATTGAATACATCGCGGCTTTCGAGTACACGGCCCAGCTGTTCATCCTGCGGCAATGGCGAAGGCGTTGTTACCTGGAAATCGTATTTTACCCTCGCGCTTTCGGCATACCAGCCATCAACATAAGGACCACCTGTTTTTTCAACGTAACCCAAACGGTCATTGCTATCCTGCAGGGCACCAAAAAATGTAGCGGGATAACCGCTTGTCCAATCGGGTGTGCCGGGTACAAAACATTGTGGTGTGCCTGTAGTATAAGCCGCATTTATAATATCGGTTGTAATTATTAATGTTTCGCTACGCACCTGCGCGCCGTAATTACCAATAGCGCCATAACCCAAACCTGTAAAGGCTGCACCATCGTAAAAATTAAGTGAGCAACCAATTACAGGATAAGTTTCAAAATTTGCGAACACAGCGTCGCGCATGTTAAAGATAGTATTATTCACCGGGCTCTGCGTGGCATCAAAGCCGCGGCTGCGCTTTACACGGTTTACCATGTACTGCCCACCGGGTGTATCTTTATAAATGTATTCGCTAAGGCTATAGGTAGCCAAATAATCTCCGGGAACAGTTACAAAAGGGTTAGCATAGGCCGTCATGCCGGGAGGCGTTAGTCCACGGGGAAGCCCGACGCTCAATTGGCCTTGCGGCTGCCCGTATGCATCGTATTCTTTTGTAAAGCTGAAGCTGTGCATGGGGTCAGTGCCCCTTTCGTATTGGGTGGTGCGTTGGGCGATGTTGAAAGGGAAGAAAATGTAATAGGATTGTTGGTTGGGGTTAAGCGCTTCGTTTATACCGTTCTCGACTCCGCTCGAACTGACAAGATATTTAGAAGGTAGCTGCGAAGGTTCAAATTCTTTTCGCAGGCTCATCATGCTTTCGGTGACCGTATATGGCTTATCCTGTAAAGCACTTTTATCCAAAGCGTATAATTCGGAGCGCAACAGGGTGCCGCGTAATGTTCTGAGTGCAGCACGTCGTGCAGGCCGTGGCAGTTCTGCTAACAAGGTCAGCATGTCCTGCGGGCGTTTTAAAACATTGTTATCACCGCTCCAGTATTCATCGCTAAAATCTGGTTCGTGCCAGCGGCTGTAACCGTCTCCTACGGGGCCAACGTAGAACCAGCTTTTGGTCATTATGGGAGGGGTGTAGTGAATAGCGCTTACGGGAGCCTGGACATAAGAGGTCTCACCAGCGTTCGACGTGACATAGGTTGGCGCTTCAACTCCGCTCAGCTTGACAGTAGATGGAAGATTGTATTGTACGAACGTTTCTGTATCGGCGCTATCTACATGGGCAAAGCCGCGAAACTCGCGTTCTACACCATCCCAGTAACCGTTATGGTAATTATATTCGGTTACCAGTTTGCCACCACTTAAAAAATCAATTACCTCAACAGAGTTTACTACCTGGACTGCGAAAGGCAGATCGGTCTTCCAACGGCTTGCAGGTTGCAGCTGGTCGCGTAAATAATGATAAACAGAAGAGCCATATTTTACACGGGTTAAACTACCCATGTTGTTATTCATTTCTTCCAATACATAAGGTTTATTGCCTTTAGTAAGATCTAAAAAATACATTTGTGTACCTGTGCCGCTACCGGGGTTTAATACCGACCATAAAATACCGGCCTGGCCTGTGCCCATCATATCTATAATGCGAATAGACTTTACGTTGGTTACCGGTGGCGTGTTCTTAATTTTTACGGGAGCAGAAAAACCGTTCCCGCTTTGGTTCACGTATAAAGTAACACTGTTGTTCTCTACAAAAGCAATGTCTGTTTGCCCGTCGCCATCAAGATCTCCAAGCAAAATTTGCGCGGGATCATATTGCTCCGGAAACACCGGCGCATTCTTCATATTTATTTTTTGTCCGAAGCGGCCGTAACCCATGTTGGGCCAGTATTGCATACGGCCGGAGGATATTAAGACAATATCCTGCAAACCATCGCCGGTCATATCTGCAAAACGAATACGCGGATCTGCAAAAGAAAAGTCGGCAAAAGTTTTTATGGCAGTACGTACTTTATTAAAGCCCTGTACAGGGTCGTTATAAAAACATTCGAACTTAGCGCCGTTGCGTAATACATCGGTAATACCGTCGCCGTTAAGATCAATTAACTGCACTTCCGGATCAGCAAAAGAAAAAGACGGGATCTTTGTGTAAGGACGGAAACCGTTAGCATCCCACACCTTATGAAAAGCACCGGGAAAATAGCCTGCTACTTGGCCGTTGTTCACAAACAGATCGGTGCGACCGTCGCCGGTAGCGTCGAGCATTTGTACACCGGGCATGCCCAGTTGTACAGATGGCGCAATATTTAAATTTTTTGGAGGAGAGAATTTACCATTACCTTTATTTTCCCAATAACGCGCAATACCGTTTAATTGTAAAAGATCCGGCAAGCCGTTACCCGTTACGTCTACCAGTTCAAAACCCGGTTCAGAAAGAAACACGGCAGGCAATGGCCCTTTAATTTCTTCGAGACTGCGTTTAGCCGGTTCAAATAACGAATAGCCGAATTGTAATGGCGGCATAAATTCTGACGCGTCCCCTGAGCCTGTCGAAGGGTGACCTTCTACTTTTACAGAATCTAAAAGTGAAGCACCATTTAAAGGTAAATTGCTTTGATAATTAAAATGATATGTTTTTGTTTTAATGGAATCGGCAGGAAAAGGGTGTGTCCATGTTTCGATGCTTGTACAACGTTTAACAATGCGGGTTTCAAAGCCTTGCTTGTAAGCAGAAAAAGGATCGGGACGGTCTTCGTAATTAAAAACAACTTCGCATAAATATTTTATGTCAGCGCCATTTGGGTATTGGCAGTATTTAATATTTTTTAAGTAGAGCTGATCGTAAATGTGCGGCGATTTCCCTTCGACAAGCTCAGGGGTCACGAGGTCGCGCTCGTAAAAATATAAAATAACATTGCCAAAAGGATCCTGTGTTTTTGTAAGATGCCATGAGAAAATAGCTTTACGGTTTTCAGGGTTGGCGGTTATTGCATCACCACCGGTTGCTGAGCTTGTCGAAGCATCGGGTGAACCATACCAGCTTACCAACCCATCTTTACTTTTCACTTCCCAATAATTTTCACCGCTTGTTTTTTTGTGATGAATGATCTTTGCAAATAAACCTTCGGTACGCGGGCGGTACATGGTTCTTTCGTAACCAATATTACCCGGCAGTGTTTCTTTTTGTACATCAACAGGCACAAGATCTTCAGCGCCTGATAAAATAAATACATCTTCAATATCAGAATAAACAGGAATGCCTTTTGCGGTTTTGCGCGTCACTCCCGGCACTCCCAATGCCCAGCCCATACCAAAAGGGCCGTTGCCATTACCAGAACTGTAACCCAATGTTAACTCCGGCTGAAAACCATTACGGCCGGGAGGTACAGCAATGGGCACCGAAAAATTACCGGTACCGGTAAAAAGATCGGGAGAGAATTTTTCTCCGAGTCCGCTTTGCGCGCCACCGCCCTGTGGGTTATTAATAACTGAAGTGCCTTTAGTATTTGCCATCTTTATTTGGATTAAAGATTAAAGATTTATGATTAAAGATTTCTCTTAACATGCTTATTTTTTTTACCACATAGACACATAGAAGATTTATTTTCTGTATGCTTATTTAAGGTTATCATAGATTGCGCGCTACGCTTTGCAATGCTGTTTGTTTTTTTCTTACCACTAAGACATTGAGAGCACTAAGGTGCACTAAGGGTTTTAGTGTTTTTGCTATTTAGTTAAGCAACCTGTGTTTGAGATTGCTTCCTGCGTCGCAATGACGGTTTGTTTTTTTTCTTACCACTAAGACACTGAGAGCACTGAGATGCACTAAGGGTTTAATGGGTGTTCTAATATCTATCCTCCTCCGCACTGCGGGCACCTTCCCGAAAATTGGAATAAACTCTCCAAAGGAGGATACTGGGAGTGCTTTCGCTCTTGATGACGGCTCTTTATAAAGAGGGCTGAGATTCCGGGTCAAGCCCGGAATGACAGTTTCTTTATTGCGCTATTTACTTTTTTACAATTAACTATTCGCTTTTCGCTGCTAACTATTTATAATGGATAACTCTTTAACTCTGCTTTGCATGGTAGAATAAGAAGTATATCTTTTATTTTTCCTTCAGTAAATAAGTCGCGGTTGGTTGCTGTTGTATTATTATCAAATAATAACCTCAGCCTGGTTACGGGATTGGTTAAGGTGTTGGCTACATTATTTATTAACTTGCCATTCACCGTAATACCCCCTGTATACACCGGAGGCGTTTGAACCACAACGGGAGGCTTACTAAAGTCGAGGACATTGACCTCACCTTCGAAACCATCTTCGCGTACAAAATACAACACAATTGGCGAGCCGT
>JACDED010000072.1:0-8185 GCA_013816615.1 Bacteroidota bacterium | reverse complement strand
CAGATCGATGGTCACACCAAAATTCGGCGAATCCTCAAGTGCTTCCGCCAGTTCATACCACTGATCAGGGAAATGATTTTTAAACGAGAAGCCGCGATTGAACGAAGTAGCGTTACCAATTTCTTCCAGTACCTGCGCGCGGTACTGATAACTGTCGAAGGCTGTGTAATCTACCGTTAACAATACATCTGCTATATTTGAAAAATCAAAACGGTTACTGAACTGCGGCATTTTAAATTCCCAGCGCGATTCAACACCCATTCCCTCGAACGGATTTAAGATCTCGCCCTGCATTGGGTTCATTTCAAAAACACCGGTGGCATTGTTGGCAGAAGTTAAGGCAACAGAATCCAGCTCCATTCTGCGAATAGGGATCTTCTGGAAAGTAGTACCACCAATAACAGTAGATGATAAAGTATCAGCGGTTAAGGTCGCCTTGATCTGATCGTAAACAGGCAACAAGCCCACAACCGTTGTCTTCACCTGCGTTATTAAACGTAAATAATGGCCCGGAAAATCGTAATCAAATAATTTATTTGTCAACTCAAAATTAAGCACACCGGTCTCTTTGAATTTTTGAAACTCGGATGGGAAGTTTTGCGCTAATGAAATTACTTTTGTCATTTGTAGTTTACGTTTAAAGCTATCGAATGCATACTGATCCAAACGTGTAATATCTACCAATAAACGCGCGCTGCCTGTGAGGCCACGACGATCTACCGAGCTACCTGAACTTCCGGATGTGAAACCCGACGAAGGAGTTTCCCAATAATCATCTAAAATGAACGGGCCTGCCTGCTCCTGTCTTTCAAAATACAATTGTTTTTCGGCAGTGCGGGCAATGGCGTTAGAAAGATTGAGCATATAGCTGTAGGAACTTTGTAATACATTGCCCATCCAGCTGTATAATTCGGCATTGGTAAATTTATTTTGTAAAAATTGTAAGCTATCCTGTGCATGATCGGTGTTCATTTGTGCTATCTGTCGCTCTTGTGTTACCACGCGGATATTGTCATCGGCCACTTTTATTTGCTGGTTAGCCAAACTGATATCGAAACCTGCAAGATCTTTTTGGAAGGTCCATTCTTCTGAACGACGTTGATAAGAAGCTATTTGTGAAAATATTGAAGCTTGAGTCGATAATGCTCCAGCAATTGCACCTTCACTCGATCCCACACTGCTTAAAGATGCTCCAATACCACCGGTACCAGGGAACCCTGCTGCAGCCATAAATTGAATAGCAGAAAGAGCTTGAAAAACAACTGCGGTTTGCAATAAAACTAAACTTGCCTGTTCAAATCCGTTTCTACCTTCAGATAAAAGGTCATCAAAATGATCCATACTAAAGGTTGCTTTATCTAATTGTATGGCAGCAACACCTTTTTCGCTATTGGCCTGTTTAATACGCAGATCTTGTAATTTTACAGTGGCCCTTGCTGTTTCCAAATCTTGTTTTGCACGCAGCTGGCTATAATTTTCCGCATCTTCTTTTTCTAAAGCCGCTAAAAACATACTTTCCATTTGCTGGGCCTGTGCCGCAATTTGTTTGGCGCGTTCAATCAATACCCTGAAGCGGTATTGCGATGGTGCATAAGTACCAATGCCCGGGGTAGAAAGATTACCGCTTGCGCCAATAACCGGCATGCCTGTAACGCTATCGGTTGCGGCCGAGTAAACTTCGAGCTCGCGCACCATACCCGCAATGTTACGGCAATTGAACATTTTGTACAATTCCAAATTGCCTTTCATGTTCAATGCCTTGTAAACAGGATTGGATGGCATGCAGAAATGATAATCCAGTAAGGGCGTATAACCAACCGGCATATTATTTTGATACTGGCCAATTACAAATGGCGCATTGTAATAATTAAACGTGGTAGTATAGCTACGCGGACTAGGCCTAACAGGATTGTAAGGATTGTTTGGCAATAACTGTACACCTTCTGCGGTTGCAAATTCAAAACCAAGATTTTGATTATTATCTGTTGGCGCACTGTATAACCAAACCAATTGATCAGAACCTGTTGTTTCCAATTCTGAAACTTCAATACCTGAAATACCTGCAATGGCAATGGCATAATTAGCTTCTACCTCTTCGGTAAATTTAGCCTGGTCGTTTGTAGCTAATATATAACTGTAAGCGGCGTTAAAACGCTCGGCAGAAGAAGTAGTAACATCGGTTACACTTTCCGGCTCAGGAGCCGGCGGCAATTCTTCATCTATCAGATCAAAAGCTTCAGCAAATTTCGCGGCAAGGGTCTCTTCATCACCCGAATTTAAAAGGGTAGCAATTTCTTCAGCTAACGCGTCGATCGTTTCGGGATTGCCTACACGCTGTAAATTATTTTGCAGGCGCGCGGTTTGGTTGGCCCAGTTTGGATTATTGGCCACTGCAGGTGCCAGAGTGGTGAGACAATTGTTTGAATTCGATTCACACAGATCTGCTTTCAGATTTATTTCATTTACACGTAACAACTCCAAAGCCGTTGTGTATAATTTACGCGCAATTGGTAATGTTTCAATTGTATCAAGGGTATACTCACGGTCGGCATAAGCAAACATACACTGTACAATGTTCATGATGGTATATTTGGTATAAGCGTTGGTACGTGTTTGCGCAATTAAGTGCGGATTCAGCGGATCGAGCAGCCAGCCTGCATTTTGCGTGTATGAGTTAGCTATTGTTTCTTCAAGCTTTAAACCATAAAAGATCTTGCGGGTAGATTGTCCATACATAGTATAATCATAAACCGAACGGTACCATGATAAAGCAGATTCGAACTGGCCGCGTTTTTGCTGATCGAGTGCCAGTAACATAGGCACAAAATAATACGCCTCGAACATGAGCTCTTTTATTACTTTAGGCCGCATGATCCAACCCGGAATTGAGCCCGGCATGTTCTTCTTCATCTGTGTTTCAACTGCTGTTTTACGCACATTCATATCATTTATACAATCGGCAGATTCAACGGCGGCATAAGCAACATTTTCGGGCGTTAAAGCACAATAGTTAGCCAAAGTGCTCGCATCCAAGATCCGTGACACCATTAGCCTGTTGTATTTATCTTTTATTGCATAATTTCTGTATACGCCTCTTTCCTGTGAGAAAGGATAGATCTTAATAAGATCTTTTGGAATATTAGAGGCTATGTCATTTGCTGTAACAATAGCGCCCGGGCCATTCCCATTAACAATGTAATCGTTAAGCAAATTAGGATCTATTTTTATTCTTGTAACTCTGTAAATATCACCTCTGTCCTTATGATGAATAACAATTGAAAATATTGAAGCTGCATCCATAAAATAGCCATCAAAACCACCAACTATACTCTTAAAAGCATAAGTAGTTGTAGGATGCCATTCATAATTTTTTTCACGTCCCATGATACCAATATTTACAGTACCATAATCAAGGCCCGTCATTGGGAAAACTATGGATATCATATCCAACCATGGCGGGTTAGCCAAATGCCTGATGGCAACATCGGGTTTATCAAAATTATTAAGCACTTTATAATTAGCAGAAATAAATTTATCATCCCTGATATTATAACTGTATGCCAAATGCATTTTTGAAGTAGAGCTTAAAATATTATTGGTTGTAATTACATTCGGATTAATCACCCAGTCCAGTGGTCTAGGATGCGAGATTGTATTCCAGGGCTGGTGAATAGTAATTGTTTGATAAACATTAACTACTTTATTAAAAGAGAAAACGAAAGTAGGTTCTGCCCAGTCTTCGCTATTCTGACACAATGTAATGTGAGCAGATTCTACATTATCAATAGTTGGCAGATCTTCGCAATCGGTAGCCTGCGACCAATTAGCATTTACTTCCTGTAACGGCTTTTTAATAAATGCAATTTTTGTTTTGCCATTCTCTTTATAGCTGTAAAATAAATATAAGGCAAGCGGCAATTCTATCCAGCCATCCCAACGCGTACCAAATGTAGTACAACCTATCATGGTTATATTTTTAGTTTCAATAGGCAGGGTTTGCCAGAAGTCAAGCCCATCCCAATCTTTACTTTGCTTGATGCACCAATATGGAATTCCCGATTTACCTTGTGCAAATGTGTAGGTTTCTTCCCTGTAAATTGTACCATTCTTATCGCAACAATCGTGGGCCGTTGCTGTATTATATAAACAGCGTGCACTGGTACTGCAAATAAGTTTAAGCTCCTGCATATCCTGCAAATATTTATCGTATTCTTTTGCGGCATCACAGGCATTTTCGGGACTAAAACGGTTCGCAGCCTGCAGCTTTTGGGAGAGCTCAATAAATTTAGGGCTTTGCAAACGTTTTATAGTTGGGTACAATAAATTTTCAGGGTAAAGGAAAACAAACATAGCCGAACGCCATGAACTGTAAGTACCCAGCCACTCACACTCTTTTTTAAAGTCAGGCGCAATTAAAACAAAGTCGGCAACAAAATCATCAAAGATGCCATTCTCTAACGCAAAATAAAAGCCCTGCAACGTTTCTAATGCAAAAGAAACGCGGGTATGTTTAAAACAACAATTATCTTTTGTTTCAATAAAAAATGTTTTGGCTAATTTCTCTGCAGTGTCTAACCAGTTAAGACAGGTATTGGTCAATGCTTTTATTAAGGCATCGCGCATGAACGGCATGTTCTGGTCTTCCGCTTCTTTTAATACTTCTTTCCATTCATCTTTAAGTGATCTCTCTCGTTCTATCCTGCTTTCCAAAAGATCTTTCCAGTCTTTACGTAATTTATTAGGTGAGCGCCATTGATCGAAAGAAGTAGTAAGAACCGTTAAAGGAAAATTACTTAAAGGTTGTTTATAGTTTTGAAAATAATCAGGACTTAAAATAATATTGTCATTATACTCATCCAATACATTTGCAAAAGTTAAGTTGCGTGAACGAATAGCAATGATAATATTTTTTATGTCTTCATACTCGGTATCCAGCAAAGGAATTGGGCTAGCACCAGCACCTTCAAGCACTTTAATGATATTGGCAAGATAACGGTACTCGGTTGCGGTAATACCTAACTGGTTAATGTACGGACGAATATCATCTCCGTTTGCTTCATGCGTTTTTACAGCTTCAAAGAAAGGGTAATAACCAAAAGGTGGCGTATTAGGCACAAAAGTAAACATGCGTCCAACAATCAAATCAATTTGTCCCTGCAAGTTTAAAAGCAGATCATCGGCATTACCAGCACCAGGATAAATGTAAGTAGTTGTAAGTGTATTGTAAGCAGTGATGAGGGCAATTTTCCTAAGATTCCAGGTAGTGTAAATAGGATTGGCTAAAATAAAATTCTTTACATTTTCAGGGGGCACAATATCCGGTTGAATAAATGGCATACGGTTCCATGCGGCAAGTGTACGTTGCCATTCGCTTCGCACATTAACATCGGTACGACCGGGTGCCATCTTCATTTTTTTAACGTTGTAATAATAAACAGGATCGGCAGTAAACGTTCCGCTGCCGTTCAATTCTTCATCTGCCCATCCACCGGTGCCGGGATAGTACTGCATACGTTTGTATGCAGATACCAATAATTTTACTGCATTTTGCAATTCAACAAACGAAGGCATTAACTGCGCATCGTTACTTTCATAGGCTGTAAGCGTTGGCATTAGTTTTATAAAATCATTTGCGCTTAAAGCAAAGGATGCCCATAAAAGTTCAGTCGCATCTTTTTGTTTAAAAGCATCGTTGCCTGTTACATCAACAAGAATCTCATCAAGTGTTGTGTAGGGTGAAATATCATAAGGTGTGACAGTAGAGTTTGTATTTACCTCATTCAGCATTTGCGTGAAGGCATCATCTTCAAGATCATTAATTAAAGTGATGTAATCGTCATATTTTTGTGTAAGAAGATCTTTCCTGTCGTTATACAAAATAATGTATGGTTGCGATTCAACTGTATCCAGCATTTCTTCCCTGCTTAATATTTCAGGATCGATGATCGGGATACCAGCACTATTTGTTTGTAATGATGGATTCCATTCACCGGCAATTGGTTCTACGATAGATTTCCAGTAAACCTGTCCATCGAGGCATATTGGCGCGGTTCCATATTCAATTTCTTCTGCCACCCATGCTCCGTTCAACACTTTTTTCGCACAGGCACGGGCAATAGAAAGCATTTCGTAAATATCTTTACTCTCAGGCCTATTGATGGTAAACATTGAATAAATATAATTTTCACATGAAACCAGGATCTCCATAAAACGGTTAAATGCCGGAACAGTGGTATGAAGATATTCTGTAATTGCAGTTGTGCATTCAGTTACTTCCTGGCCTGCGGCAAGAAACTGCTGTAGTTGTTTAAGCTTTCCATATTCTGAAAGCAATGAATTAATAGACGGAGGCCATACAATGCCATTATCCCAAACTTCGTAAGGTACAGTTGTTGCATCAAGAAGCGTGTACGTTAATGTATCGTTAAAAAGATTTGCAACAAAAATTTCCGGATCAATGATCTGATCGGCGGTTAAAGGAATATCTTTTTCATACATTAATGTAATTACACCTGTATTAAAACTTGGATCAATACCACCTGCATCGGTTATGGTAAGTGTAATTGCTTTGTGATTCGGGTTAAAAGAAGATGCAGTTATTCCGGGTAATGAACCTATTGCATATTCATACGTTGTTGCACCAACCACACTTTTTATTTTCACATAACCGTTCTGATCAAACAGCACTTCATTATTCCAGGTCAATGTAAATGAAACACCGCTACTGATAGCCGGAAACGGCGCAGTAAGATCGGTCATTGTTACAACCTGCTGGTATTTTGCATAACCTAATGAGGAATATACTTCAAGTGCCGGTTGAGGAAGAGCAATTGTAGATTTTTTTAAAACGATATCTGTATTGGCGCCGAAAAGTTTTTTACTTAATATTTTGTAGTTTGTCCACCCTGCGGTTTGATATATCGTAATTGTATCATCTAAAAAAGTATCTCCGGCAATATTAAAATCATTAATTCTAACTATCCTCGCATTAACATCGGTATTAATATCTAATACAGAAGAAAATAAATATGAAGAAATAAAAGCTTCTGTATCGGCACGACGGTGTAGCCACATAGCTTTTGTGTCTGTACCTGCAAGATAGGTCATATCTTCCCATGCAATATTATCAGGATCAACAATAGGTTTCCAGTTAGCTTTATATGTTGAAGGATTTCCCTGCACCACATCTTCCCTGCTGTAATCATTAAAAAGATAATCTGCTTTTTTCCAGATGCTTCTTAGTTCAATACCACGCCATGTTTCTACATAACCTGTAGGTGTTACTGTAAGTACATCGCGTTGCGTATTCCTGAAACCAAATAACGCTTCCACGTTTGTTGCAATAAGCTGGTTACTTGGATTGGCGTTACCAATAGTTAACCAAATGGCCTCTACCGTTAATGTACTTGTTGAGGGTACGTAAACAGGCAGGCACATTTTATTACAAAAACGTTCTACTGCTTTTGATTTTTCATCACCAAACGGCATGGCCACAATATCCCTTACTTCGTTAATAGAAGTACCTGCTTGTGTAAGTATAGCTTTGTAAACAAGCGTTAAATATTTATTACGGGCAACACCAAGTGCTGTAGCATTTGCTCCCGGCATAGTTCCGCTTTTTAATAACCACTGGGCTTCAAGCACTTCTGTTACCAAACGCACACGGCAAAATTCATCGTGTAAAGTTTCGCAGCTTACATTCAATTCGCCAAAAGGTTGTAAGAAATTATCTTCTAAAATACCAATGAACTGCGTTAATTTTGCAGGCGTACCACCACGTGTATAATTATATGTTACAGAATTATTATCAATATGCGAAGCGCCATATTTTAAAAGATCCGTTAAATAAGCAAAAGGACTAATGCCTGATTTACAATCATCGCATCCACAACTGGTAGCTACTGAATGCAATTCGGCTGCAGGAAAGTTGGAACCCTGAACAAATGGAATAGCAGGAATATTCATGCGCATATCAGACATGCGGTTAGCCAGCATGTTGGAGACCAGTTTTTGGTTCTGAGTTACCACTTCGTGAATTTGAGCTGCACGAAATACACTCAAGTCAACATTCACCACATCAGTTACAAAAACATCTTTTGGTGTATTGGCAATATCATACATCCTGCCATAACCTTCATCAATTAAATGCTGGTTAATTTCCGCATCTTTATTTACAGTATAAAGA
>JACDED010000071.1 GCA_013816615.1 Bacteroidota bacterium | reverse complement strand
TTTACAAAACAACCCAAAAAAGTGGCCTAATTAAAATGAGAACGACTGGCCTATTTTGGATGAGAATGACTGGCCTAATATAAATGAGAATGGGTGGCCTATATTAGATGAGAATATCCACACATTAAACTAAACGGTCAAACTACGTATCCAATACCAAATAATAAGAGTGTATTATTTTACATTCAGCGATCGCTAGATATTAATACTATTGTTTATGAGTTAAATTATAATAGAGACAGCACAATTAACATTTCAAAGCCAATAAAAGTATTTTGGATAAAATATGCAGAACATAGTCAGGTAGAAGCACTTTCGGGACTTCAAAAAAAGTATGCTTATGGAGTAACCTGCAAGCTAACTGATTCGGAAAAAAAGTGGTTTAAAGTCAAACTCAAAGCATATAGCAAAGTAGACATTTACATTATGAATTCCGAAAACAATAAAAATTATCAAGCCTACCTTAATATTAATGGGCAATTGGTACGGCTAACTAAAATATTTATTAATATTGATGGGGGCACATTTTGGAAACCAAATGTAACCTACATCGAACTCTTTGGACAAAATATAACCACGAATGAAGTGGTTAAAGAAAAAATTAAACCTTAATATCGAACAGGAAGTATTTGATGAATACAATACGAGATAAAATAAAAGACTGATTGAAGGATTTTCACTTCAATACAAGTTTAAGTCTTGAATCACTTCCCAAAATAAATTTATTTATCATAATAGCGGAAAAAAAACCCTAAAAAGCCCGAAACAACCACACACCATGGGGATGCAGAAACTGGGTTTTATGTAACAAAAATATATACTGATAAACATCCAAAAACTACAGTAAAGGAAACTGCTAAAAAAAAAATAATTCTTAAATTTATTATTTAAAACCTGCCAAAAATATTTCTAAAGATTGCTTTAAAACAATTAAGCAATCTATCAACAGGGGATTTATAACTTATACTTGCACAAATCACCCTGAAATAATTTTAAATGAGCCTGGCGTTTGTCCAGAGTGTGATAAAGAATTATTGATCTGTTTTTAATTATTTAGTATCTTTCTCACACTTCCATCCGAATAAGTTACAATTTTTAAACCCTTGTAATCCTTTGATACATCCTGGCCTACAATATTTATTCTACGAACTATAGTAGGCTTACCTTTAAAGTTATCTATTACAATTATTTCAAATGATTTGAACTGTCCATCAAAATCATATTGAGTTAACTTGTAATAATTAATTACTTTGGTTACACTTTTGTGAACCATAGAGTAATTACGAAGTGAATTGCTGCTTCCTGAAGCTTGTAGAGTTCCTGTTTCCTCCCAATTTTGAGCATCTGTTGCATTCTCAATTTTAAAATAACTAGTATTTCTTTCAGAAAAGGTAGACCATTTTAAAACATTATCCTCACCTTTTGATTCAACGCTGAAATTAGCTAATTCAATTGGAAGAGGACATGCAATACTTGATGAACCGTTAAAATTTATTTGGTATCCGCTATTAGTAGTAAAATTGTCAATTAAAATCAAATAGGTCTGACCTGCTATTGCATTAATAGAATTTACCCAACCATTGCCTCCTGAACCTTCTGTATTGTCAGATTCAGATGTAGGATGCGATGAATTAATGGTTGTGCTTATTCCTGTATTTCCATTGTCTGCATTTCCCGCAAAGTTATTATTATTAACCGCATAGGAGCACCTAATTGGTGTGGTCGTAGGAGGACAGGCAGAGTTTGGCCCCCAAACAGCGAAATCGAAATCATTATTATTTGTGTTTGGATTAATTGTAAAACCAAATGTTCCGCCTATCGTTATATTTACGGTTATCCACGAAGAATTATGTTCGCCACCTAAGCACCCATCCGTTGCCGCTGAAAGCTCACCATTTTGCCCTCCATTACCTGCCCCATTTGGCATACCATTATAATTACTGCAAACTAATGATGGTGGACATGTATTTTGAGAAAAAAAATCACAGCAAAAGATAATTAAAAAAAAGATTAAAAATGTTTTCATTTTATTTCCTCCCTTCCTTTTGGCTTTAATGCTTCGTAGCTAAAAAAAGTTACATCATAGTTTTTATCTTGCATGTAGGTAATAAGGTAACTTTCTTCTATAAAAACCGAGGAAGAAAAGTCAAATATTTCCAATGAATCATTAAAAGTTGGGTAAGTTTCAAAGAGATTGCGCATTGGATCAGTGGCATATTTCGCCTCTGGCATATTTGTTACATTTTGTAATTTAATTTTATATCTAAACGTTTGCGCTGATAATGCGCACGAAAGCATAATAAATGCGATTAAATAATTCCACATATTCAATTTTTTAAGATTTATTTTATTGGGATGATTGAAACGATAAATTCTTACTGGTGAGAATTTATCAAATAGAAAGGGTTTCTATTTATTTAAGCTCGGCGGTCCTCGCTGGCAATTCGAATTATATAAATAAATTAAGATGTCAGTAGATGTTTTAGTCTTTAAATAATTAGGATAAGCAAACTGTTTTTTGATACCAAAACAATGTATTTGAAAACCGCATTCAATGGAACGAGGTTTGCGTTTCCTTTTAATTTTTGAGATTTTACCGGTGTTGAATTTTAAAAGATTTTTTATTGCCTCGGAATTTGTTGAAGTGCCTACAACGCATTTTGAATAAATTTTTGTTGCGAAAGGCAGTTGACATTTATGCGCTTTACCAAAAGAAAAAGCGAATAAAAAAACATGAATTAAAATTACTTTAATGTAATCCACAAGCAAATATAAAAAAATTATTAAAAAAAACAAATAAAACTCTACAATGATTTAAAATAAAACGCCGAAAATAAAAACTTTTTTATGCAGCAGACTGTATTCAATAATGTTGTTATTAGCCTTAATAAGATGTTCACTGAGCCATCTAGCCTTCACTAATGTTCCAGTCATAGTATTGATTTCAACAAAAAAGTAAGAATAATAAGTCGTAAAAACTACATTAATAATATGGAAGTGACCACCTTCAATAAAAAAAAATGAGAATTCGGTTGAATAGTTCTGATAGCTGCTCCCGGTGTTCATTCAACTTCATAGTAGTTTAGGTAGTTATTTCCTTTGGATGATTTATTGTTAAGTTCATTTTTATAAATTAAACACTCTTTTTTTAAATTGGCTTATCAGGAAAGCAAATATCAACAGGTAAACCACCGTTCCACAAAAAAAAGCAAATATAGTTCCGCTACCTTTTATTGCATTACTATACAATTCGTAAGTCCAAAACATGGGGATAGGGGAAAATAAGTATTTCCATAAGCCTGGTAAAAAAAAGCTGAGTATGGGCATAAGAATCAGCAGATCAATCCCCTTAAAAAAAGCCAGGCCTTCAACTTTGTTTTTTGCATAAGTGGCAATTATCAATGTAATAAATGGTGCAGCTAAGCCATACTGTATTGCTAATAAAAAACTATTCCATAATCCGGGCCAAACAAGTCCGCTAAACACTAACATTAAAAAAGCGCTTAGCGATGAGAATACAGTAGCAAACAGTAAACGGTAAACAATGAAATATTCCGGTGTAATAGGTAAAACACGAATTGCCTGTAATACATTTTCATCTTTTTCTTCCAGTATAATAAAAGCGGTAATAAATCCAAACATAATGGATGTTTGAATGCCTCCAAACATCATAATATAAATATGGTAATCTATAATTATTGGATAAACTTCTGAAATGTAAGGAACAAAAAAACGCACAAAACAAGTGAGAAGTAGCGGTGCTAATAAAAATACACAAAGCATTCTATCCCTAAACACATGTTTAAAATCGTTTACGGTCAATAACACTATTTTTTTCATGATCCTTATTGTTTAAGTTTTGATCTAATTAGCCTGAGACTAAAAATATATGTTACTACCAGCCATAAAGTGAGTGCGATATAACCGTAAATAATTTGACCTATTGGCATTTCAGGATCAAATGATGCACTAAATAAATCTACACAGGGTTGTGTAGGGATCCATAAGAACCATGCCCTTGAAACCACATCATAGTATCCTAAAAATGGGGTAGAAAGAAGTATAAGCAACCCAACTGCCTTTAGTATAAACCGGTTAAAGGTATTTACCCCAACTACGATTATAAATCCTAGAAATGCAAATAAGAGCGTTGTAAATAAACTGGCAAAAAAATAATGCGTAAAATTAAAATTACCTCCAACTCCGGCAATTGCCATAGCAAAACAGCATACTAAAGAAATAATCGAAAGTGCTGTTGCTTTAGATAATAAATAATTAGATTCTTTCATTGGAGTTATAGAAAGTACCTGAAGCGTATTTTCGTTTTTCTCAAAAAGAACCATTACGCCTACAAATAAAAAGCCAAGCAAAGCGGGATCATTAAATATAACCAATACAAGAATTTTTTCAGAACTTCCGAAGTGGCTTAAACCTTTAAATACAGCCATGTAAACTACGGTTATCAAAGCCGAAATGCCAATGATCTTGTTTCGCTGAAGCAAAATAAAATCATGTTTTAAAAGATGTACGAATTGGTTCATGCCAGTGTTTTTCCTGTTACCTGAATAAAAATATCATCCAGGCTTGCTTCTTTTGAATGAATTGTATTAATTGTTTTATTCCTTACCAGCGTTATGAATTCCTGGTTATTGCCAAGATCATTTAAAAAGAATTCATGTTTTGTCAATTCGTTTTCCACCATTACTTCAACTGTACGTTTACTGTATTGCAATTTCAAATTTTGTGGTTTATCCATTGCCATAATATTTCCGTCTACCAAAAAAGCAACGGTATCACACAATTCATCAGCGTCGTGCATTTGATGCGTGGTTATAAAGATGGTTTTCCCTTGTTGTTTCAGATCGAGAATAATATCTTTTATAATTCGTGAATTAACAGGATCAAGACCAGAGGTTGGTTCATCCAGGAATAGTATATCCGGATTATGGATAAATGAACGTATAAAATTTAATCTCATTTTCATCCCTTTAGAAAAGTCAGATACTTTTTTATTGGCATCTTTTTCAAGCCCTACCGTTTTTAGCATCAGCAAAGGATCTTGTGAAGAACTATAAAAATTTCTGAAGAAATTAAGATTTTCTAATGCTGTTAGTTTAAGGTAATGGTTTGGCAACTCAAAGCCAACGCCTATTTTTTCATAGAATGTCTTATCCTGATCTTTCACTGCTTTACCATCAATTTCTGCAAGGCCCGAATAACCCGACAATAGTTTAAATAGAATTTTTTGTACAGTGCTCTTTCCAGCACCGCTTGGCCCTAAAAACCCAAAAACTTCACCCTTCTCAATTGTAAAACTTATTTTGTTGATTGCAGGTTTGTTTGTACCCGGGTAAGTGTAAATAAGATCTTTGACTTTTATCATCGGTATTTATTTTAATGCTTTTTCTAAAAGACCAATTAATTCATCCACTGCTTTCATCAACTCTTTAGAATTGCCACCAAAAAGCGGTTTCCCTTTTTTTATGTTTTTCTCAAAATCAACTTTGTACTTTTTTTGTAACAGTTCAGCAATGCTCATGCTCATAGTAACCATAAAATGAGCCATAACATCTGTCGAGTTTTTTTTATTAAAAGTACCGGCCTTTTTTTCTGCTTCTATTAATTGGCAAAACATTGCATTCGCCTGTTTTTTCCAGGTATTTAAATGGGGCATCACCTGCGGACTCATTTCTTTAAAACCAACTCTGTATAAAAATTGACTGCACAAGGGATTTTCGAGATCAAAATTGATTCCATTAGCATACATGGCACGATAAAATTTCCAAAAATCTGAATATTCAGAGCGTTTAATAGATTTAATGTAGCTCAGTTTTACTTGCTCACAGTGCTTCTTTAAATACAACCAAAGGTCCAGCTTATCATCAAAATATTGATACACGCTACCTTTGGCAATTCCAAGTTCTTTTACAATAGCAGTAATACTTGCAGACTGAAAATCGTTGGCTGCAAATTCTGTTAAAGCAGCTTGAATAAAGCGTTCCTGTTTTTCAGAACTCAAATTTGTAAAAGTAGTTTTTGACATGCATGTGACTATATGGTCACAAATATACAAAAATATAATGACCAGTTGGTCACATTTTGGAAAAAAGTGAAATAATTTCCTTTTTATCTGGATATAATAAAAAAATGAAAGCTGACGGGATGTGATCAAAATAAAAAAATTTAATCCTCGATTGGCGAAATTAAACTAGTTGATTAAAAAAACCGGAAAAAAAGTATTAAGCTTTAGTGCAATAGAAAATTATTATCGAAAATTATTTTTTCAAAAGCAATAATATTCGAAAACACAGTTGCGCTTTTAAGATCTTCCTCTTTATATTTTTCGAAGATCTCATAAACAGTTTTTACTTTAAAGGACTTTAATTTACTTTTTATTTCGCTTGGAATAGATAGATAACCAATAGGCGCATACATCGAAAAATCACTCCGCTCGCCCATTTTAATAAGCTTCAAAAGATTAAATAAAAAATTTGTAACCATCCAGTCTTTAAAACATTTCTGATCTGCTTTTAGTTTTGAAACTATGCTTTCAATTTGTTTTGACTGATTATAAAACATGAACGATTCAAACAGGTTTAATTTAAAATTATTTTTTGTATGAACTTCTATAATATAAAGATCATCTTCATTTAAAGTACATTCCTCCTGCTTTATCCATTTATTCCAAAACGCAGAATAATAATGAATGCTTTTTTGCAATTCATAAATTAATTCTTGTCCTGTTTTAGGTTTACAAAAATGCTTCCCTGTAATATTTTTTAATACTGTTTTAATACTAGCAAGATTATAAAATGTTTAAACACGAGTCAATAGGTAATTTTACCCATTTTGCTAGTAGGTAAATTTACCTACTCCATAATAAAAATTGAACAAAGCATTCTGTTTATTATTACATTTAAAAATATATTGTTGTAGAAAATTTTTCCCGTTTTTTATTTTGAATAGGTAATATTACCTACTGATCTATAGGTAATATTACCTATTTTTTAATATGAAAATCCGTTACATGTAATAATTCATGCGCTTTTATGTAACTTACAAATACAAATTAAAGTATAAGAATTTGTACTACTACTATATGTTAACTTTTCCGAAAAAAGCGAAAATAAATGAAACGCCCAATTCTACATTTTGGTTTGATGCAGATGGTATTTTAATTTCCATTTCAAAAAAAGCGCCTCAGCCAACTTTAGAAGAGAGTAAACTTCTGCTTGAAGAACTAAAAAAATCTATTGACGATAAAAAAACCTGCATGCTGATCAATGTTACGCATATAAGCGAAACCTCCCGCGAAATACGTGATTATGCTGTTGAAAAATTTTCCAAGTTTGTAAAAGCAATTGCTAGGGTTTCAAATTCTGCCGTTGGAAAAATGCTGGCCAATTTATTCTTTACAATAAAAACCCAGCCTTATCCAACTAAAATGTTCAATAATGAAAAAGGTGATAAAAACTGGCTACAACAATTTCTTTAAAATTTATTTATGCAACCCGTTATCGCAGATAAGAACATAGATTTTAAGTTGGTATTTTATACTGCCCCTTCCCTTTTTCTATTACTTAAGCCTAACTCTCCTGAGTTTACTATTCTTGATGCAAATGATGCTTATTTAAAAGCCACAATGACCAAGCGTTTCGAGATCATAAACAGAGGTTTGTTTGATGTTTTTCCAGACAATCCCGCAAACCTTAAAGCCAATGGTGTAAGCAATTTAAAGAGATCTCTTAATAAAGTTCTTGAAAATAAGCAGGCTAATGCAATGCCAGTTCAAAAGTATGATATACAAGTAACAACAGAAAATGGGATCGCGTTTGAAGAACGCTTTTGGAATCCAAAAAACATACCAGTATTAAATGAAAAGAATGAAGTGTTATATATTATACACCAGGTAGAAGACGTTACTTCAACTTTTAATTTAGAAAGCAAGATGAAGATAGCATCTGCTGAAATAGATGAAAAATCATCTTTATTAAAAGAGAATGAAGAAAGAATAAATGCCATTTTAAATGCATTGTTAAGATATACAACAATGGATTTTTCTGAAAAATTAAAAATAACAGATAAAGGAGATGAACTGGATGCCGTTGTTGTTGGCCTCAATTCATTAATTGATGAACTAGAAAATCAAATGCTGTTACTCAAAATTGTAAATGACGAATTAGAATATTCCAATAACGAACTTGATTCTTTTTCATATTCGGTATCACATGATCTGCGCGCACCATTAAGGGCTATAAATGGCTATGCACAAATTTTGATTGAAGATTACGGCCACATGCTTGATGAAACAGGTAAACATACCATTCAGGTGATCATAAAAAACGCTTTTAAAATGACAGCTTTAATTGATGACCTTCTCACGTTTTCACGCATCGGCAAACAAGGCCTAACAAAAGTTCTTTTAAACATGCATAATATGATAGATACTATTGTGCAGGAAATAAAAAATCAAAAGCAAGATAACACAATAGATTTTATTATTAAACCAATAGAAGACGTGGAAGGTGATAACAGTATGATAAAACAAGTTATAACTAACCTAATTTCAAATGCTGTTAAATACTCGGGCAAAAAAGAAAAAGCAATCATAGAAATTGGTTCGTTCAAAAAAGACGAAACATTAGTTTATTATATAAAAGATAATGGCGCAGGTTTTGACATGGGATACTACGCTAAGTTATTTGGTGTTTTTCAAAGATTACACAGCACTCATGAATTTGAAGGCACCGGTGTTGGGCTGGCACTTGTACAACGGATAATAAAAAAACACCAAGGCGAAGTTTGGGCAGAAGCAGAACTTGATAAAGGGGCTACATTTTACTTTTCGTTACCAACTAGAAACTAAAATATGGAAAACGCAATGGATAATATCGAGATAATTTTAGTAGAAGATAGCATAGAAGATGCAACCCTGATTATGCGTTCTTTGAAAAAAAATAATCTTGGAAATAACGTTATACATTTAAAAAATGGTTCAGAGGCCTTGGATTTTATTTTTGCTAGAGACGAATATTCTACCAGAAATATTGAAGACAAGCCAAAACTAATTTTACTTGATCTTAAAATGCCAAAGGTAGATGGTTTGCAGGTATTGCGCGAAATTAAAGCTGATAGTCGTACAAAAACAATTCCCGTTATAATCATGACCTCATCACGCGAAGATCGCGATCTTATTGAAAGTTATACTTTAGGTGTAAACAGTTACGTAGTAAAACCTGTTTCGTTTGAAAATTTCGCTCAAGCTGTTGCCGAACTTAGAATGTATTGGTTAATGGTAAATCAATCACCCAAATAAAATAATTAATGTACTGAAATGAGTAAGCAGTTTAGAATATTACATATTGAAGATAATCCCTCAGATGCCGGATTAATTGCACATGCCCTCAAAAAAAGCGGGCTTAATTTTATTGTGAGGATCGTTGAAACTAAAGAGGAATTTATTAATGCGCTTAAAGATTTTAATCCAGATATTATCTTATCAGATCATTCATTACCGCAATTTGATTCGATGGAAGCCTTATCCATATATAATCAAAGTGGATATGAAATACCTTTTATTTTAATTACCGGCAGTGTATCTGAAGAATTTGCAATACGCTCTATTAAAGAAGGAGCGGATGATTATATTCTCAAAAATAATTTAATGCGCTTACCAGCAGCTATTCAACAAGCATTAAAAACGCGACAAATAGAAGCTGAAAAACGCAAAGCCAATATTGAGCTGGAAGCAACTCACAAAGAATTAAATACTTTCATTTATAAAGCAGCGCATGATCTTAGAGGTCCATTATGCTCTATAATGGGTTTAACAAATGTTGCCGGATTAGAAGGTGAAAAAAATAATTTACCGGATTATATTCACAAGATATCTGAAAGTACACATAAATTGGACACCGTTCTAATTTCGCTTATCAATGTAATGTCAATAAAGGATTCAAAACCTCTTTTAAAAGAAGTTAAGGTTGATTATTTGTTAAATAAGCTTTTAGAGCGGCTAAAATATACTGATGGTTTTAATGAGGTTGTTTTCAATAATACCATTGATAGCAAAAGGACTTTTTTTTCGGATGAATTTATTTTGAACTCTATTTTGTATAATATTATTGAAAATGCGATTATTTATAGAAATACATCATTGGGTGAAGCCAAAATTAATATTACGATAACGAGTTTAGAGGACAGTACACTCTTGCAAATACAAGATAATGGTATTGGTATGGAAAAAGAAATTCAGGATCAGATCTTTGATATGTACTTTCGCGGCAACTTATATTCAAGCGGGCCTGGATTGGGGCTATACATTGTAAAAAACGGGGTTAAAAAATTAGGCGGTACTATTACAGTAAAAAGCGAATTAACAAAAGGCTCTCTCTTTACAGTTAATTTACCGGTGATGTCTCTTAAACAACACTAATCATTTCGCTTAAATTTACAGCTTTATAAACTCAAACTTTGGGAAACCCTTTACTCCTGATTCATTGTAAAAATCTATAAAATGAAGCTTATAATAAAAGCCTTTACTGTCGTTAATGATGTATGATCTTGTTACATCAACAGTAAATAAATTATTGTTCAGGTTAAATGTTTTCCAATCGTAGCCAATTACATCGCGATTATTACTAAAGAAAATTCCTAAAGTATCGTTTGTTTTAATGTCAGAAAATGGTTTATCATTTATTTTTGCAATCCTGGTATTAAACTTATTATTCAAAACACCTGTTACCTGGTAATATTGTAATGGTTCATGAAACAGATATGTGTATTGCGTAAAACAAATATCATACTCTGTTTTTTTAGGCTCGATAATAACCTCAGTTTTTGTTGTGAATGAAAAAGCAACAAAATTATGTTCAGCATTTTTATTTACGGTACCTTGAAAAATTTGCGAGCCAAAAATATCACCAAATTCAAATGTATAATTAGTGGTAGTTTGTGAGATCATCCTCATTTTATAAAAACCCAATAATTGTCCGGTTTCATTATAACCACGATTAATTATATAAACCGGGTTATTTATTTGCCAATTACCAAATGCAGTGCTATCTAAATTTCCTGATGGCATATCTGCTTGGCCGTTAATAGCAATACCAGCGGTATCGGTAAGCTGGTTAAGATGTGTAAAATTGGTTTTGTAAACTTTAACCGCATTAGCACCATTTAAAATAACATGATACCCATCTTGCGAAGTTTCAAAAGCAAGATCCCATTCGGTTTTTAAGTTTGTTGAAATAATTTTATGATCGCTTAAGCGATACCAGATCTGGTTTTTATAATTTGATTCCATAGCTATCTGTGCAGTAATTATATTTCCACGATCATACTTTTTTACTGGCAATTCCTTTTTGTCACAAGAAAAAAATAAAACACAAATTATTATGAGTATACAGAACTTCATTTCAGATCAAAAATTTAAACCCAGTTTAATAAAATAATTTCTTCCGGTAGATAAGGGTACGCTGGATGAAGAAGTGTTGTGTGCTACTACTACTCCCATAACATTTGAATTAATACTTTTTACATTAAATAAATTTTTACAACCAATTATAACGTTTATTCTTTCTTTCCAAAACAACTGGCTTATGGTAGCATCCATAATATTATAATCAGCGATTGAAGTTTGTAATATTTCGTTATTCACTATTGCATATCCGGGTAATTTGCCATTGTATTTATAAAAGATAGAAAATGTTGTTTTACTTTTTAAAATTTTATAGTTTGAATTTATTACTACTTCAGGACTATAAGTGAATTGAGGCGAATTAAATGTTTCGGATAATTCATTATAGCGGCCGGTGTGATTATATCCGAACTGCAATGCTAAACGTTTAAAATTAAGTGTTGTTCCTAATTGCAAGCCAAATGTTTTATATCTACCAATGTTTACATAAGAATACTCCATGATATTTACTTGTGCCAAAGTGATCAGGTTAAAAATATCATTATAAAAAAATCCGGCGTCAATTTTTAATCTGCACTTTTTTATATCGCGTTTATAATTATAGGTTAAAGAATAATTATTAGAGCTTTCAGAAAGTAAATTTTTATTGCCAATAATATGGTGATTAATATCCACAAATAAAAAATAAAGTTCTTTAATAGATGGTGCTCTGAACCCTCTCGCATAGCTGGCCCTTAGTGTATGATTTTCTGTAATATTCCATTTACTATTTAATGATGGAATAAACGGTGTTTTATAAATTGTATTATAAGCATAACGCAAGCCGGGCTTAATGATCAATTTTGAAATTGGTTTATACTCTGTGGTAACAAAAACGGCAAAATCACCCATGTATTGTAATTGCCTATCAATACGCTTACCAAAAACAGACTCATAATTAACATCGTATCCGAATTCATAATTTAATTTTGCAGTTGGTGATGATCGCACAAATGAAGCGCGATTCATTAATAATGTAAAGCTACTTGTGTCCTGGTCAGAACTATTAGCTGATAATATTTCGTCTAAGGTGGTTAGATCTTTATATAATGTTTTTTTTATACGACTATAATAATTATAGGCCGATAAAAAATTAAGGCTCAAGTTTTGTGCTATTTTCCCGGTAAGTGATAAGCTATTATCTAAACGCTTGGTATAATAATAATCGTCAAAAGATGTTTCGGCATAAGGCGCGCGTGGGTAACCGCGGTTAATGATCACCTCATCAAAATAAGCACTTTTTAAACTAAAATTTAATTTCTTGAAATTATATTGATATAAAACGTTTGCAAAATAGTGTTCTTTCGGTTTCCATTGTTTAAAACGCAAACTATCTGCAATACGCACTTTCGGAAAATAAAAAGGAGCATCGGTACTGTTCCATCCATCAAAATAATTTCTTCCGCCGCTTATTTGTAAATTATGTTTACGATACGAAAAACTTAAATCACCAGTAAAATTATATGTGCCAATACTTTCATAATAAGAAGTAATACCACCTGCATATTTTTTTAAAAATATTTTTTTTGTTATGACATTAATTGTCCCCGCTAATGCATTTGTGCCGTATTGTACCGACAGCGGTCCTTCAATAAATTCAATACGTTCCACATTATTCATGTTTATTTGTGAAAGGTCAATGTTGCCATTTAATCTTCCGATCATTGGCACGCCATCAATTAAAAATTTAACGTTCTCACCACTTATTCCCTGCAAGGTCATAGCACTTCCTAAAACATTATCCTGTTGCAAACGCACATTTAATTGATTGGATAAAACATCACGAAGATTAACCGCACCCATCTGGCGAATCTTCTCTTTATCGATTATTTCTATTTTTTGAACAGATTGTTCAGCAAGCGTTGGTTCATATTGCGCTGTGATCACAACTTCATCCAAATTAATATTTCCAGGCTTTAAATAGACCTTTTGTAAACTATTTATTTCAGCACCTAAAATTATTCGGTTATATTTTTCAAAGCCTAAACACTGAATAGTTAAATTATAAATTGTAGTATCATTAAATTTTTGAAGTTCAACTATCCCCTGATCACTGCTTGTTTTGCCAAAGCTCGCTTGATTGTTTTTAATTAACAACGAAGCAAATGGAATACGCAAAGAATCTTTTGCAGAGTAAATGTGTATTTGTTGCGCAAATACATTGTATGTAAAAAACAAAATAAAGGTCTGAAGTATTTTTCTCACTTAAACTGCCTATTTAAAGTTTAAGAAACTTTTAAATACGCATCGATCACTTTTTTAATATCAGCTTTTGCCGAGCCTTGCGCATATGCGGTATCTTTACAAACCTTATCACCTAAAGAGAATAGGCTTTCATATAATTTTTTCTTATCTATCTTATCAGCTAATTTAAGGTCTCGTGTTTTTACATAAACCTCTTCCCAGGCGATACGGACATCAGCCCAATATTGTTTTTGTTTTTCCCACCATTTAATAGCCGGACCCGCATTGTAATAACCTTTTGTAAAACGCTCAATACCTTTTTCCCAACACAATACTTTATCTATACCATTGTTTCTTACAATTTTTTCATTGTCCTGATTCAATACCCAACCGTCATTAAAAATTTCCATACGGCTATGACGTTTCATTACATTATAATCGTTACGCTTTGTAAATTCGCGACGTGGCAAAGGTGAATCATTTACACCTTCCCAAAAATGTTTTCCATCAATATGAACCCATGTACCAAAACTTTGGTAACGTGGGCTATCATCAACCTGATAAACTTTTTGTGTCCATGTGCCTTTTGCCTGCGCATCAGTAAGTGTAGTTTTTACCCATTCATTATCTTTAAAATAATTATATATCTCTTTGTTTTCAAACATCCAATCCTGGCGCCAGTGTTTAATAATTATACTATCGTTTATAATTAACAAGTGTTGTAAGGCAATTTTATATGGACTGTCTTCTACTAATAAAACATATTCAATACCCCACTCTCTGTAACGCGGATGATATTTATAACCAGTATCTGTAGAAAAAGTTTCTGCAAAATCAAACGATACTTTATAAACACCAGCCATACTTTTTATACTGGCTCTGTCTTCTTCTTTTTTATTATCGATTGTTGCTTTTGTTTTTACAACCGGTTTTGTTTGTCCAAAAAAGCCGGCACTTAAAATTAATCCGGCTGTTAGAAATAGTGTTCTCATTTTTTTAAATTTAGAAAGGCCGAAGATCGTTCAAACGAAAAAATCAAATTAAAATCCGATCAAAAGATCCCCAGCCGTATGTTTATTGTATAATTAATTTTTGTGTTGTATTGTAACTTCCTGCATTTATCTGAATAAAATAAATACCGCTATTTAACATTGAAGTATTTAAAGCATGCTGATTTATTCCGTTACGTGTTATAATTGTTTGTTCAGAGATCAACTTACCGTTCAGATCAATTATTGAAACTAAAACTTTTGACGTTCCATTTTCAGTAGAGAATAAAAGAGTTGTGTTATTTTTGTTTGAAGGATTTGGATAAACAGTAACTTTTGAAATTATGTTTCCTGCAATATCAGCAATGCCAACGGCCGACATTTTTTCTTTTGAAAAAATAAAGTTTCCGTTTGCAGACCCACCAAAAGCGGTAAAACGCATTTTCCAAACATTGTTAGGTTTATCTTTTACAAAATAAACAGAGTCCTGTGATAACCACCAGGCATTACTACTTAAATTAAAGTATTTCCAATCGTGACCAATTTCTGTAATATTAGTATTTAAAGCATGTGCCGCCCAGTTATTATATGTAGCCGGTGAAGCAACATTATCAGCTTGTGCTACCTTAACACCTTTATTGCTCATTACACCAACAACAGGATATGGTGTAGAAATAAATGCAGTGTAACGTCCAAAAGTAAGATCCCAGTTCGCGGAAACGGGTTCTCTGTTAATAACAGCATTTGATATCATATCATAATACACGAAATTTTTTCCGGCATAATTAGATTTATTAATTGTAGCGGTATGTGAACTTGTACCGTTAATATTAGCATACTCAAACGTATAAATACCACCGGATAAATTATCGAGTTTTATTTTTTTAAAAGATGTAGCGGATAATTTAATTACATAACAACTATCGCCTGTAATAATATGTGTGTTTACATCATATACTCCCCAACCCAGATCGTTTGGGTTAGATAAATTAGCGCCGCGATTAAACGCGCCAATATCCCATGTTGCATCACTATTGTATAACATTGGCCATGAGCTAATGCCGGCAGTATCAATTGTAGTGTAATTAGCAATGCTATAAGGCGCTTTGTAAATTGCAAAATTTGCTTTTTGCGTGTTTGCTGAAATTGTGGCGGCATACCCGGTTATTTCAAAACCAATATCCCAGTTATCTTTGTCCTGGGTTCCCTGCTCATCATTTTGAAGACTGTAATATTTTTGATTAAGATATCCGGCGCCTAACGAAACTGTATCGATAATTATCTGCGCTTGTGTAGAAATTATAAATAAAGCTAATGTGCATATTGTAAGCAAATGTTTCTTCATTTTATTTGTTTATAATGATTATAAATAACGAGGGCAAAGATGGAAATGTTTAAAACACCCTACAATACGCAAATGCAGGTAATTTTTGTAATAAGAATTTGGTAGTGGCAATACCAAGATTATGGTATTGGTTGTTTTTTATTTATTTCATTAAGCCTGTTTTATAGGCGTATTGCGCAAGCTCTATTGTATTGCTAATTCCAAGCTTAACATAGATATTTCTTTTGTGCGTAACAATTGTATGATAACTTAAATTAAGAATAGCTGCAATTTCTTTTGGACGTTTACCAGTAACCAATAATTTTATAATATCGGTTTCTCTTGCAGAAATACTTCCGGTAATGCAGTGATCTTTTGCGGAAATTTCTTTTTCAAGAAGAAGGTCAATGATCTGGCTGCAAAAATATTTTTCGCCTTTCGCACAGGCTTTGATCGCATCGGTAATTTCTTCTTCATCACAATCCTTCAACAAATAATTTTTTATACCAATGTTGATGATCTTTTTTATTTCCTGTACTTCTTTTTCATGAGAAATAACCAAAATGTTCAATTCAGGGTTACCTTCCTTTATATTACTTATAGTTTCAAGCGAAAAGCAATCCTCACAACAATGGTCAACAATTAAAACATCCGCCTCATGTTTTGCCAAAGCTGTTTTTAGTGTTTTGTCGTCGGCAACCTCCGTTACATATTCAAACTGTTTGTTCTCGTTAACCAGCATGCGCAGGCCTTTCCTGATAATAAAAGCGGTGTCGGCAATAATAATTTTTATAGGACCTGGTTTTTTCAAAAAATTGGAAGTAATAAAGGGCAAATGTATACCATAAAATAATGAGCAGGAATACCTAAAAAGAGGTATAAATTGTAGGTTGCAACTTATACATTGCGCATATTTGTAGTATAATGCCAATTACCAAATTAAATATTGAAGAATTCCTGGCTACTACTCAAAACAAAATAATTTTTGATGTAAGAAGCCCGGGTGAATATGAACACGCTCATATTCCTGGAGCTTTATCATTGCCCCTTTTTACCAATGAAGAACGGAAAATTGTTGGCACGGCTTATAAACAGGAGAGTAGGGAAAAAGCAATAAAAATTGGCCTTGATTTTTTTGGATCCAAAACCGTAAAAATAATTGAGGAGGTTGAAAAAATATCCTCAGCCAAAAACAATATTAAAGAATTTGGGGTTCATTGCTGGCGTGGTGGCATGAGGAGTGCAGCTATTGCATGGCTTTTAGATCTGTATGGTTTTAAAGTGTACTTGCTCAGCGGCGGTTATAAAGCGTATCGTAATTATGCCATACAACAATTCACTAAAAATTATACTATCCAAATACTTGGTGGTTATACAGGTAGCAATAAAACAGGCATTATAAATGAATTAAAAAAAGAAGGTGAAAAAGTAATTGATCTTGAAAGCCTTGCCGGTCATAAAGGTTCCGCTTTTGGTAATTTAGATATGCACTCACAACCTTCGCAGGAAATGTTTGAGAATTTACTGGCAACTGAATTAAATAAATATCAATCGGCTTTAATTTGGATGGAAGATGAAGGTCAAAGGTTAGGAAATGTAAATATTCCATTTGCTTTTTTCGAAATAATGCGGCAACAACCTGTACTATTTATAAATATTTCTTTTGAGGAACGCTTGCTACACATTGTAAACGGTTATGGTAAATACAGTAAAGAAAAATTGATCAACGCAATAATCCGCATCAAGAAAAAATTAGGTGGCCTGGAAACAAAAAATGCAGTTAATTTTCTTTTAGAAGACGATCTTAAAAATTGCTTTGCCATACTATTAAAGTATTACGATAAGCTTTATTTACGTAGCACTTATAATAGAGAAAACGCTGATAATAAAATAAAAGAAGTAGATCTTTCTTCAACCGATGCAAAATTAAATACACAAAAAATACTTAAGAATGTCTACAACAAATGATGTTATTGCATTAACGCAATACGCTCATGGCGCAGGCTGCGGTTGCAAAATAGCACCCCAGGTTTTAAAAGAAATTTTGCAAAGCTCGTTCGTGCAACCGTCAAAAAATATTTTGGTTGGCAATAGCAGTAATGATGATGCTGCGGTTTACGATCTTGGCAATGGAACAGCATTAATATCTACCACCGATTTTTTTATGCCGATTGTTGATGATGCTTTTGATTTTGGCCGTATTGCCGCCGCAAATGCCATAAGCGATGTATACGCTATGGGTGGCAAGCCAATAATGGCACTTGCAATATTGGGCTGGCCAATTCAAAAACTACCAACAGCATTGGCGCAAAAAGTAATTGAAGGTGCGCGAACTGTTTGTGCAGAAGCCGGAATTGCTTTAGCGGGCGGGCACAGCATTGATACGTTAGAGCCTATGTTTGGTCTTTCAGTTAATGGGTTGATAGAAGTAAAGGATCTTAAAAAAAATGATACCGCTCAGGAAAACGATCTGCTGTTTCTTACAAAACCAATTGGTGTTGGTGTTTTATCAACTGCACAAAAAAGAGGATTATTACAAGAGGCAGACAAAGCTACTTTAATAAAACAGCTTACACAATTAAACAGTATTGGTGAAAAATTAGGCAAGCTACCTGGCGTAACTGCTATGACAGATGTAACCGGTTTTGGTTTATTAGGCCACTTAATTGAAATGGCGCAGGGTAGTAATCTATCTGCCATAATTAATTATTCAGCTATTCCAAAAATTAATAATATTGATATTTATTTAAAACAAAACACCATTCCTGATGCTACTTTTAGAAACTGGAATGCTTACAGTGCTCTTACCGAAATTGCATCAGATATAAATGTGATGGAGGCGTTTAATCTTCTGCCCGATCCGCAAACCAATGGCGGCCTTTTATTTTCAGTTTCTGAAAACGAAATTGAAAGTGTAATATCTCTTTTAAAAGAAAACGGCCTTGCTGATTTTATCGCACCTATCGGAAAAATGATAAAAAAGGAAGAAAAAGTAATAAAAGTGAAAAAGTAAATTATTTCTTATCTTCGTATTATAAAACAGGCTCAAAAAATGACAATTGCAGTTTACGCACGTTCAACAAAAGACAATCATTCGGCTTATATTGAACAAATTCACGCGATCCTTAAAAAAGAAAACGTTGAGCTCATAATACATGAACCTTATTATAAATTTTTGAAAGAAAATTATAATTTTAATATTAAGCTGGATACGTATGCAAATTCAGAACAGCTTATTTCAAAAGCTTTTTATTTGATTTGCCTTGGTGGTGATGGCACCATGCTTGAAACCCTATCTCTTGTAAAAAATTCAGGTATTCCGGTACTAGGCGTAAATACTGGCCGCTTGGGCTTTTTGGCTTCGGTTAATAAAGATGATCTTGATAAAGCCCTGCAACAATTATTAAAAGAAGAATTTACTTTAGATAAACGCGAGTTGATAGAAATAAATGGTTGTGCTAATTGTTTTGGTGATGTAAATTATGCTTTAAATGAATTTACTATTCATAAAAAGGATAGTAGCGCTATGATACATATTGATACTTATATTGATGGTGTATTTTTAAATTCATATTTCGCCGATGGCCTTATTGTATCCACACCAACAGGTTCAACGGCCTACTCTTTAAGTTGTGGCGGACCAATTATGATGCCTGATTCAGATAATTTTATTATTACACCAATTGCTCCGCATAATTTAACGGTAAGGCCAATTGTAGTTTCTAATAATAAAAAACTAAGCTTTAAAGTAAGTGGAAGAAGCGATAGTTTTAACATTGCCCTTGATTCGCGTAGCGCTCAAATTCCGGCCGGGCCTGAGATCACAATTAAAAAAGCAGACTTTAGGATCAATCTTATTAACCTTGAAGGACAGCACTTTTTTACTACACTCCGCAACAAGATGATGTGGGGAATTGACAGGCGCCACTAAACAAATCTAAACATAGTTTAGAGCCACTTTTTTCCCTTTAAAGCCGGTTTTTATGGTTGTTTTTTTGATTTTATTGTTTTAGATTTGATTATACAATTTAAAACATGAAAAAATCTACAATTGCATTATCATTAAGTGTAATGTTATCTTTTGGTATAAACGCCCAAAGTAACAATGATAAATTTTGGTCGCCGGTGAGCGAATCTGCCATTCAAAAAAGTGGGAAAAGACAGATCGTTCCGCAAAAATATCTTGCTTTTCAATTAAACAGCAATGATCTTAAAACACAATTGTTATCTGCACCGCATGAAAACAGTGTTAAGATCAATGAAAGTAATTGTATTGTTACTTTACCGGTGCCTAATGGTACATTTCAACGTTTCAGAGTTGTTGAAAGCCCTATAATGGAGCCTGCATTAGCAGCACAATATCCTGATATGAAAACATATAGTGTAAAAGGTATTGATGACGTTTATGCAAATGGAAAACTTGACTGGAATGAATTTGGTTTCCATGGAATGATCCGTTCGATCAACGGTGATTTTTTTATTGATCCTTATTGCTTACAAAACGTAAAAGATTATATCACTTATTACACTACAGATTTTGTGAAAGATCCTTCACAAATATTACCGGAAGTTGGTGTAATTGAAAATAAAGAAGAAAAAACCTCAACAACTTCTCCCAAAAAAAAAGAAGAAAGCGAAGCAAAAATAAGTAGTGCAATGCCTCCTGCACTTTGTGTTGGTGCCCAATTAAGAAAATACCGTTTAGCTGTTGCATGTACAGGAGAATATGCGGTTGCCGCAACTGGTTCAACTACACCAACTGTAGCTCAAACTTTAGCAAAAATTGTTACAAGTGTAAATCGTGTATCAGGGGTATATGAAACAGAAGTTGCAGTACGACTTATTTTAGTAGCGACCGAAACAAATGTTATTTTCACCAGCGGTGCAACAGATCCTTTTAATGGAAACAATAATGCAAATACTTTAATTGGTGAAAGCCAAACTATTATTACAAATACCATTGGCACAGCTAACTTTGATATTGGACATACATTTAGTACCGGTGGCGGTGGTTTAGCAGGCTTAGGTGTTGTTTGCAGTGCTTCTCAAAAAGCAAGCGGTATTACCGGAAGCCCAAGTCCTGTTGGTGATCCTTATGATATTGATTATGTAGCTCACGAAATGGGTCACCAGTTTAAAGGCAATCATACATTTAATTCAACTGTTAGCTCATGTGGTGGTGGCAACAGAAATGCATCTACCGCAGTTGAACCGGGAAGCGGAATTACAATTATGGCTTATGCGGGTATTTGCGGATCGCAGGATCTTGCTCCAAACAGTATTGCTTATTTTCACGCGATCAGTTATGATGAGATCGTAAATTTTACAAACATAAGTTCAGGTAACAGTTGTGCTTCAACAAACACAACAGGTAATCAGCCTCCGGTAGTAACAGGTTCAGGAAATTATATCGTTCCTAAATCAACACCGTTTATTTTAACAGGAAGCGCTACAGATCCTGATGGCGATGCTTTAACTTATTCTTGGGAAGAAACAGAATTAGGAGTTGCAGGAAACTGGAACTCAGGAAACAAAGTGTTTTTCCGTTCTTACAATCCTACAACTTCGCCTTCAAGAAGTTTTCCAAGTAACGCTGTTGTGTTATCAGGAAATTATACAGGAACAAAAGGAGAATATTTACCAGCTACTGCACAAAATTTAACTTTTAGATTAACTGCCCGCGATAACAAAGCAAACGGTGGCGGTGTGTGTTATGCAATTAATACTATTACAGTTGATGGAACTTCTGGCCCGTTAACGGTTTCTTATCCGAATGCTACAGGCATTATCTGGGGTATAAATACACCACAAACAATTACCTGGGCAGTTAACGGAACAAACGCTGCGCCGGTTTCGTGCGATAGTGTTAGAGTTTTAATTTCATACAACAGTGGTACAACTTATAGTGTATTATTAAACTCTACACCAAATGATGGCTCTGAATTAATAACTGCTCCAACACTTACATCAAGTATCAATACTTGTCGTATTAAAGTTGAATCAAAAGGAAATGTATTTTTTGATGTGAGCAATAATAATTTTGAGATCTCTATCAATGTTGGTTTAAATGCACACTCAAAAAGTAATCCTGTTGCTTTATCAGTTTGGCCAAATCCATTTAACAACCAATTTAATTTTGCTGTGGGAAATTTAAGCAGCGAAAGCACTACTGAAGTTAAAGTTGTTGATGTATTAGGTAAAACGGTTTATCAAAAAAATTATAATAATAAAACAGAATTAAATGAAAGTATTGATCTTTCAAATAATGCAGATGGTGTCTATTTTATAAATGTAACTAACAATAACAAGAGCTCTTTTTATAGAGTAATAAAGAATTAATTTCTACACACTATACCAATTAAAGGCTACTTAATTAAGTAGCCTTTTTTTATTGCTTAAAATAAATTTAAACGTCGCGCAGCAAAATATTATACCAAATTCAGTTATTAAGTAGTCCAAATTAAATTGTTAAAAACATACCTAAATCCGCATATAGACA
>JACDED010000187.1 GCA_013816615.1 Bacteroidota bacterium | reverse complement strand
ATACAAAGCAACTCACATAATAAAAACCAATGATATCAATAGTTTCAGACAATATAGTGTTGAAATCCCACTGTTCATTGCTTGCAGCGGACTCAGAATAGTCTTTTTTATTAGAAGAAATGGCCGATTGGCGTTTAATATTTTTACCATTTTGATAATAGTCTAAGATCAAGACGTTCCACTCCCTGTCAACAAAATACATAGCAAGGTCTTTATATCTTTCATCATAACCTGAAGCGCCCGGAAGGATCAGTATCGCTCTTGACGAGGTTTTTACCGGTTTAATAAGCCAACCATTAATATCATCAGTGATCTGGTTCTCGATAAATTTTAACGGAAATATTTTCCTGCAACCTAAAGTACAAAGAACTATTAATAAACATAAGCCGAATACAGTTCGCTTATTATTTAGAAATAATAAATTTCGCATTGAATATTTCATTTTGGTTTTTGAATACTTTAAGGGAATAAACGCCATTATTTAAATGCGAAATATTTATTTGTTCTGAAAACGAATACTGCCCTACCCGATTTCCAAGAACATCGCAAATAATAATGCCATCAAATTTCCCGCCCTCTATATCAATATTTAAAATATCGGTTGCAGGGTTAGGATATATGGAAATAAGAGCATTGTTTTTATTTTTATTTAAAGAAGTTATCGGGCAATTCAATGGTAAATTATTAAAACCTCTTTGTTTTGCCTGGCAGCGCAGCTCATTTAAAGCTGGTTTATCTGTGCCATTATTATTCCATGTTCTTAAACCAATTGTGCGTAAATACTCAAGAAAAGCAGTGTTGGTAATACCATAATATACGCTTAATGAATTTACAGCAGCAGCAGAGAGATCGTGAATCCAGGTAAAATCTATCATACGAATATTAGAAGCATACACATCCCAGCTTAAAAATGTTTGTGTAATAAATTGACTTTGAAGTGCATCTGAACTATTACAGGTAGCACTTGAAGGGTAACCGTATTGATAAAAATTAATTGGTTTAGAAGAATATAAATTTACCAGTGTTGCAAAATCTACCGGAATTGTTGATATAGGTTTTACCGTAAAATTAGAATTCAATGGATAATAAGAAACCCCGATATAATCACTATTTGTATTTAAGGTTTGCGCTAAAGTATTATGATTGATAATACCATCAAAGGTTAATTCTGTGGCTACTTTTAAACCCGGCCATAATGTTTTCGCATGAATCATTACTGCATTATAAAATGTGGTGTAATCAGCCCACAACGTAGTATTACTGCCCATAAATACATCATGCTCTGATCCTATGACCAAAGAAGAAAGTGTAACGTTTGGAATATGTACCTTTATACTATCCAGCAAACGGTTAAACCTTGAGATCATAACCGTACTGCTAAATGCAGTTGATGTAAGATCAGAAGGTACTTCTTTTACATTTGTATTTATTGGTGCAATAGTTAGGTCAACAGGCATATTAACAGCAGGATAATACAGGTTTGCAATGTTAAAGATCATCATGTTATAATTTAAAGGTGAGGTTTCGACAGCAGACCAGCTTTGAAATAAGCCAACCGAGCTCATTCCTAAATTATCACCAACTGCAAAACACGAATCGTAATTAAATATATTGCTGTTTTGTGCATTAGTGCTAATATCCATACTAATACGGTTATTGGTTGAATTAACCTGTGCTTTATAATTATATATAACAAGAAAAAATAACGTTGCTGTGAAAATAATTGATCTCATAAAATTAGTTTGTTTTAATAAAGTCGTTTTAAAAATACTTTCCCTATTCTTTAATAAATTTTTGAGGAAGAAATTTTTGCTCTTTTGAGTGGATAAAATAAATTCCTTTTGAAAAGTTTTCAATATTTATTTTTTCATTTTCTTTTATTTCTCCTTCTAAAATTAGCTTTCCATACATATCACTTATCTCATAACTATAGTTATCATTAGTTAAACCCTTAACAGAAATAGTAGTAATCGCTGGATTTGGATAAACAGTAATAAGATCTGTTGCTAATGAATTTACTTTAACGTTTGTAATTGTTTGATTTATATAAAAAGGATGTAAATAATGTATTGTTGGAGAAGTAAAAATACTTTCTACCATATTTGTATTACAATTAAAATCATCTGCCATAAAATTTGTAAAAGTGCTTACGTAAATGCTATGGTAATATATCTTATTATTTGTTCCCCAGTTTACGTTGCCTCCATGTGTGCCATTATCATTTACAACATCAGTTCTGTTATTCCCGCTTGTATCAATGGTTATAATGTTGGCATCCGTTAAGTTGGCATTCCCCCCGCAAAAAGCGATCTTATCACCATTTGGTGAAAAACATGGATCATGGTTACGCGTGGTATCATTCGTTAACTGTACAATATTTGAAACCTGGTTGCTTGTGTAATTATAATTTGCTTTAAATATCTCAAGATCTAAAAGACTTGGGCCAACTAAACTTACAAATACTATTTTATTTCCAATGGGCGACCAGTTAGCATCAATTGCGCCGGTTGTTGTAATTTGTTGAGGATTATTACCAGACGGATCTATCGTAAAAAGATTCCATTGTGCTGTAGATGTTGGCTGAACTAATAATAAAATTCTGTTGCCGATAGGATGAAAATGTGGATTACCAAAGGCATGCCAGCCATATTGATTATTAGCAAGTATAACCTGCATACCTGTTCCGTCAGGATTACATTTTACAATATCACAATCCACATAATTCTCCTGGTCGGGAGAAATATTTGCTGGACTGCGAACGATCAATAATTTAGAATTATCGGGCGATGGCTCAGCTCTCCAGTAATTATAATTAGGATCGTTGGTAATAGTTTGCGTAACAGAAGTAGTTAAATTTTTTCTATAAACCTGCCAGGTTGTGGTTGTTGGTGTTGGCCTGGAACAATAGTAAATATATTCTTGTCCAAATATGCAGGAAAATTTTACAAACAAAATAACGGTGATCAATTTTAATTTCATGATATTATTCTTTAATAAATTTTATTGTATGGCCTTCATTTCCCTTTAAATTAATAAAATAAATTCCATTGTCAAGGGCACTTATGTTTAAAGAAGAATTAATAATAGTTACCTCCTTTATAAGAGAGCCTGTATAATTATAGATCTGTACACTTTTGTCATTATTAATTGAGGTAAATTTAAAATTGATGCTTTCTGTTGCCGGATTTGGATAAACACCGATCTCTTCTGCGAAATTATTTTTAGTTATTGAAGTAACAGTTGCATGTGGCAAGAACCATGGATCTGCATCAAATTTATCAGTTGATGTTCCGTTCGCATCCTGGTAAACGACAACAAAAGACAGGTCGCCGTTTTGTGTTAATGTTGGTTCACCAATACCTGCACTATTTCCAGGGCCAACAACTAATTGTTTCGGCCCCCAACTATCCCAGTTATTTACACTAGTTTGTTGCGATCTGTAAATAGCATACTTTCCTGAAACATCCGGAGTGGTATAATACATCCACCACTGATTGTTATTGTCTTTATACAAATGCGGCTGATGTTCGTTTTGTGTTGTATTTAATGAACTTACCTGTTGCGGTGCATTCCATGTTATGCCATCATCATTACTTAATGCATACCAAAGGTCCAGGCCTCCCACTCCACCCTGTCTATCAGGCGAATCAAAAAATAACACCAACTGATTAGTGCTTAGTCTTTCTAAATGCGGATTATCTTCAGTAGTTGTTTGTGTTACAGGTGCCGGTAAAATTGTTCCGCTTGCTGCAGGATTGATCGTTGAATTTTTGATCAAATAAATATCTGTATTGTAAGGTGGTTGTTGATTGCTTGTATATACTACAAGATCAGAAACCGTTGCATTCAGCATAGTAAGTTGCGGAGCGCCTTCGCTAAATACCGGCCCGCTTAAATTTGAAAGCGTCCATGCAGGAAACGGAACAGATGTTGAAGTTCTTGAAGAAATTAAAATATCGCCGTGCAGCCACATGGGGCAAGCTGTTGTTGGTGATGTGGCAAGGTCCATACCGTAAGTTGGCCCTTTTTGGTACGGCGTAAAAACGCAGGGTGCGCTGTTAGTTGTCCAGGATAAAGCATCGGCTGGTAAATAAATGCTGTATAAATTTAAACCGTTACGCGAAATAAAGATCCCGTCCTCCCAGCCATTAACACTTAATGGCTGCATGATCGGCGCACCAAACTCTGCAGGAATTGCTACCTGCAGAGTGGTGTTGCTTTTTGTAAGCGGCCAATTTGGCTGACATTTTAAATTCCAACACAAAAAAATGCCGACCAATAAAAAATAGTTTTTCATCCGGTTAAAAAATAATTTAAATAAAAATTATCTGGTTATTGGTCCTGTTATGGGTGTGGCTTGTTTTACGTTTCTTGCCGGCGTTTTAGTTTTTGATTTAAAGGCCCCGGTTCTAAAATAATAAGTTAACCGTAAACCTACATAATTTCCTTTATTGCTAAAGCTATGTGTGTAGCTTTGGTTATCAACTGTGTAATTTACTGTAGCGTGTGCTATCTCATCTAAACCTGCATTAAATACAAGACTTGCGTTTAGCATACTTCCTCTTTTAAATACTTTTTCGCGACCAACCGCAAACCGTAACATGGCATGCCCGCCGTTATTCGAGGTTGAAACAGAATTTAAATAATCTGAACTTGTAACACCATCATTATTATTTTGTACAAAATTCTTTGAGATTAATTTACCCTCTGTAAAATTAGCAGCAAAACCACCACCAATTAACCATCTGTTATTTTTACAATTCAAATTAAATTTATAATAAACCAAAAAAGGAATTTCAACGCCAGTATAACTTGTCTGGATCGAAGAAAAACGATCTTTTAATGTTATTAGGGAATAATTTTCAGCCAGGGCAAAATCAAAACCAAAGCTATTAAAACCAAAACCTGTTGTTGCCATCCAATGTTGGTTAAGATCATATCTTGCAACAAGATCAAATGTACCGCCGCCAAAATCATTTTGGTGAAAACGCGCATTGGCATTAGGCGAACCGCCGCTGAATTTTGAATGGTTTCCGTGGCCTCCCCATTGTACACCAAGGCGCCAGGTATTATTCTCCTGCGCAGTTAGGCCTAACCCTGTTATGCCCATAACTAATAGTAAAATTGCTTTTTTCATATTCTGTATTTTTAGAGTTAATTTTTGCTTTTCTACTTATATGTCGGTTAAGAAAGCGGATACCCTACCAGAAATGAAAAAATTATGGCTTTTTAGGTGCATAATAGTTAAAACAGAGCTTTAAGCCTATGCTCAGGTCGAAGAATTTTCGGTACACGTTTGCAACAGAAAGTGAACCCGTTGTGGGGTCTATTTGATAAGACCGCCCGGCCAGGTTAGAATGGCCGTATACATTCCAAAAATTAAGATAAAATTGCATCATGTGCTTCTTTTTCTTTCCAAAAGCCCTATCATGCCACTGACACTTAATATTTAAAGTATTGTAATCCGGATTTCTTGTAGAATTAATACTACCGGTAATAAATTGAAATTGTCCTCCAATAGAATCAACACCTGTTATGGGCGTATACGGCTCGCCGGTTGCATACCTGAAATCAAAACTGTAAGAAAAAGGAAGAAACCATTTATGTTTGGATTCTTTACGTGTAAGACTTACAATAACATTTAAGGCTTGTCTTTGATCAAAATAATAAGGATATACTTTATCCTGTAGACTTCTTTTTTTATCCGCTCGCGCAATCGAATAAGATACCCAACCATTCAAACGGCCTGTTTCTTTCATTAAAAAGAATTCAATACCTTTTGCATCGCCATAGCCTTTATTTGAATAATTAAAAGCGGTATCAAATATTACAAGGTTTGTATATTTTTTATAATACCCTTCTACTCTTCCGGAAACTGTAGGCGTAATTCTTTGTTTTACTGAAACAATAGTATGCTCACTATAATTGGATATTAAATGTTTGTTTTGAATTAACTGGTAAGTAGTTGGCGATTGATAAAAAATACCCCAGCTTGCCGAAAGTATTGTGCTGCTTGTAAGATCGTAGCCTACAGTTATGCGTGGCGAAAGAT
>JACDED010000070.1:18478-22573 GCA_013816615.1 Bacteroidota bacterium | reverse complement strand
CATCAATTCGGGCGTAGGTTGTAATAATACTTTGTCCGTAATTTGCTTTGTATTCATCATGCACACTTCCATCAACAAGGCGTTCGATAATTTCATACATATCATATTGTTTATCACGCGCGTCAGCAAAGATGCCATAAATTTCTTTTTCATCTTTTTTAGGTTTAGCTGCTTCAATACGATTGAACCCTGCTTTATCATAATCACCAACTTTACCCATAATGTTGCGAATGCGTGTTAAGCAATCTGCATCATCTTTACATTTATAATCGGTAACACCGCTAATTTCGCAATGCGTTGTAGCGCCACCTAAAGTTTCGTTATCAATGCTTTCGCCAATAGCAGCTTTTACCAAATAACTTCCTGCTAAAAATATCGACCCTGTTTTATCAACGATCATAGCTTCATCACTCATAATGGGAAGATAAGCTCCACCTGCAACACAGCTACCCATAACAGCAGCAATTTGCAAAATGCCCATGCTGCTCATCACCGCATTGTTTCTAAAAATTCTTCCAAAATGTTCTTTGTCCGGAAAGATCTCATCCTGCAAAGGCAAATAAACACCGGCACTATCCACCAAATAAATAATTGGTAAACGATTCTCCATTGCAATTTCCTGCGCACGTAAATTCTTTTTTCCGGTAATAGGAAACCAGGCGCCGGCTTTTACAGTCGCATCATTGGCAACAACAATACATTGTTTACCACTAACATAACCAATAACAATAACCACGCCGCCACCCGGGCAACCGCCGTGCTCGGCATACATTTCGTAACCGGCAAAAGCCCCCATTTCAACGCGTGGCGTATCTTTATCCAACAAAAAATCAATACGCTCACGCGCACTCATTTTACCTTGCTCATGTAATTTATCAATACGTGATTTGCCGCCGCCTAAATAAATTTTTTGTAAACGTTGCTCCATTTGGCTAATAAGCAAGCGCATTTTATCATCGGCTTTATTAAATTCTAAGTCCATAAGTTTTTTGTTGATGCTTTAAATATATAATATTTTTATTTATCCTTTATCATTTTTAAATATTTCACTACGTCATTCAAATAATTGATCAAATTAAAGGGTATTGTTTTTTGAATGATCAATTGTACTTCGTTATAACCACTATTTTGTCCACATTTAACAGGTGCGTTTAGACTTGATGTAATTGCCGAAGCAAATAGATTAAAATTATTGGCTGCGTTTATTACAAGATCGAATTTTTTCGATTGGATCTCATTTGTAACCGGTTTTTTAGGAAGATTTAAAAGAGACTTATCTTTTTTTATAAAACATTTCCAATCCCCATAGCTTTTTTCCTTAGAGTGTAGTTCAATAAAAAAAACCTCGACGTGCTTTTGTGAATCGCTAATAAATTTATCAATAGCGCTTTTGTTTGTAGTTGCATCTTTACTAATAACCAAAGCTACTTTTTGAATTTTATCCCAGGGTAAAAATTGTTTTTGATTGCTTGAATTATCTTTTGCAACCTGCGATCTTAAAGTTATTTCGGCCAATTTAGTAAGCATACCTTAAAACAATGTTTTAGCAAGTGTTGTAAATTTAGTTACAGTTTCGGCAAGTGTAATATCGCTTCTGCCACCTGCTGCGTTAATATGGCCACCGCCATTAAAATGCTCGCGCGCAAATTTATTCACATCAATTTTTCCTTTGCTGCGAAAAGAAATTTTTATATAACCTTCTTCAGACTCAGTAAACATGGCGCAAACTTTAATGCCTTTTATTGAAAAAGGATAATTGACGATACCTTCTGTATCTCCTTTTTTATAATTAAATTTCTGAAGCTCTTTTTCACTGATAGCAAAGTAAGCGGCAGGAACATCTTTTACCAATTCCATTTTCTCACTTAATAAATAACCCAATAATTTTAAGCGTTCGTAACTGTAAGTGTCGTAAACGGCGCTGTGAACATCGGCAGGAACCATTCCTGTTTTTAAAAGTTCAGAAAGTATTAAATGGGTTTTTGAAGTAACGCTTGGGTAACGGAAAGAGCCGGTATCGGTCATTAACCCTGTATACAAACAAGCAGCAATCTTTTTATCTATCAGGGCTTTTCCGCCAATACCAACAATTAATTCAAAGATCAATTCGCAGGTACTGCAAGCAGCCACATCGTGAAAATAATAAGAAGCATATTTATCAGGTTGTTGATGATGATCAACCATAACAATAGGGGCAATGGCTTTTTCAAGCACAAGTCCTAATTTTTCGATCCTTTTCAAGGAATTAAAATCAAGCGTAAAAATAAGATCGGCAGCTTTTACCAGCTTTTCAACCTTTGCCTCATTTTTTTGATGAATGATTACCTGGTTATTGCCGGGTAACCAATCTAAAAATTCAGGATAAGCATTGGGAACAACCACTTTTACCTTTTTTTTAAGCTTCAAAAGATAGTTGTAAAGGGCCAGACTGCTTCCCATGGCATCGCCATCGGGGCTAAAATGTGTTGTAATAACAATGTTGTTAGACTTTTTTATTACATTTTTGAACTTTAAAAAGCTGTCTTTTTGCATAAATAGAGGAAAACAGTAAATTTAGGGTATTTGCCACTTAAAAGCATGAAAAAGCCTGAAAAAATATTTTATGGTATTTGAAAAATTCATTATATTTGCAGCTCTTAAATTATAAATAGACTTAAAAATGCTAATAGTTCAAATTAAAGAAGGCGATAACATTGAGAAAGCCTTAAAAAAGTACAAGAAGAAATTCGAAAAAACTGGTGTGGTTAAACAATTACGCGAGCGTACTAAATTTACAAAACCATCTGTTCGTCGTCGCGAAGAGATCATTAAAGCTGCTTACAAGCAAAAATTACAGATCGGCGCAATCGAGAAGTAATATCTTTTCTATATTTTACAATTTTTGTATTGGAATCCTAAAGCGAATTGCATAAATTCGTTTTAGGATTTTTTATTTTATGAAGGAAGCGGCGGTTAAAGATTTTACACAGTATCTAAGCTTGCAAAAGCGCGCCAGCCCTTTAACGGTTAAAAATTACACTTTAGATCTTAACGAATTCTTCAGGTTTTTAGAAAGCGAAGCAGGTGATCTTGCTCTTTCTGATATTAGCCATCAACATGCGCGTGGCTTTATGGCCCATTTAATGGATAAAAAACAATCTGCACGCAGTGTAAACCGTAAATTAAGTACGTTAAAGTCGTTCTTTAAATATCTTGTTAGAAACCATATTTTAACTGTTAACCCCATGCAAAAAGTACAGGGGCCAAAAGTTGCTAAAAAACTACCTGTTTTTATTGATGAGAATCAAACAAAACAACTTTTTGAGGGTTATACTTTTAAGCCCGGCTTTGAAGGGGTAAGAGATAAATTAATTATAGATATCTTTTATCAAACCGGAATAAGAAGAGCAGAACTGATTGGCATGAAAGAAAATGACATTGATTTTTTTAATGGTAATTTAAAGGTGTTAGGCAAGAGAAATAAAGAAAGGATCATTCCTTTTGGTATTGATCTAAAACGCAACCTTGAGCAGTACCTGAACGTAAAAAAACATACTAATCTCCAAAACCCAATACTGTTGGTTACATTAAAAAATAATCCGTTAAGCGCGCAAAATGTAACAAAAATAGTTTCAGAAGCTTTGAGCGCGGTTACTACAAATTCCAAAAAAAGTCCACACGTTTTACGTCACACCTTTGCTACACATTTATTAAACAATGGTGCGGATATTAATGCTGTAAAAGAACTATTAGGCCACGCAAGTCTTGCTGCCACTCAAATTTATACGCATAATACAATCGAAAAATTAAAAAAATCATATAATCAGGCACACCCGCATTCGGGTATTTAATAATATAATAAAATAGGAGGAAACACGTTATGACAATCAACATCCAATCAGTGCACTTTGATGCAGACAAAAAGTTACTAGACTTTGTGAATGAGAGAGTAGAAAAATTAAACAAGTATTATGATGGTATCATTAACAGCGAAATAACCCTTAAGCTCGATAAGAACAGTAATAGCGAAAATAAGATTGCCGAAATAAAAATGTCAGGTAAAGGCCACGAGTTCTTCGCCAAAAAACAATCGGCAAGTTTTGAAGAGTCTACAGA
>JACDED010000070.1:0-18468 GCA_013816615.1 Bacteroidota bacterium | reverse complement strand
GTCTACAGATCTTACCTGTGAGGCTTTAAGAAATCAAATAATGAAACATAAAGAAAAAGTAAAAGGATAAAACCTTACGTCATAAAATAAAAAAAGGCTGCATAATTTATGCAGCCTTTTTTATATAATTTCTTTTATCTGAAAGAAACTTCGAGATTTTTTTCTTCAATCAGTTTTTTAAGATTTAATAAGCCATAGCGCATTCTGCCTAAAGCAGTGTTTATAGAAACATGTGTAACATCGGCTATTTCTTTAAAGCTCATATCGTAGTAGGTGCGCATGATCACCACTTCGCGTTGATCGGGAGGTAATTCATTAATAATAGTGCGCATGTTTTTTTTGAATTTAGCCGTTTCATCAAAGTTATCAGGCTCTGCTGTATCACTGGCAAGTGTATTAAACACACTTACTTCTTCACCTTCATCGTTCACATAAACCGGAACAGGAGGCATTTTTTTGATCCTGCGGAAGTGATCGATAATAAGATTACGCGCAATACGAATAACCCAGGGTAAAAATTTACCTTCTTCGCTGTATTGGCCACGCTTAAGTGTTTGTATTACTTTAAAAAAAGTATCCTGGAAAATATCTTCAGCTAAAGCCTTGTTTTTTACAACAACCATAATAGAAGAAAATATCTTTCTTTTATGACGTGTAAGTAAAACTGATAAGGATTCTTCGTTTCCGCCAATATAGAGTTGCACCAACTCGTTATCATTTAATAATTGAATAGACATGCGTTTTACTATTTTTTAATTAAGGAGATCTAGTAAATGTCTATTCTATTGGCAATTGGTTTAAATGATTTATATGAGCAAATATAAACTAATTTAACGAATGTCTAAAATTGAACCGTTAAATATGTTAATTTTTTGAGTGAAACCTACTTTTGACTGAGTGAATGAAATGAAAACTGGCAAAAAAGGGCATAAAAAAAGGGTAAGCTACTCTCATCGCACCGCTCAACCGCATACCCTTGCTTTGTTCCCAACCTGGGGGATTCTGTAGGAGCTGGTCGTGAAAGACTTACCCGTGACAAAATTAGTAATTATTTTAAGTATAGCTACAAATTTATTTTAATTTTTTTTGCTTAATCTCTGTTGTTTGTAAATCTCCAGATGTAATATATCAAAGTGGCTATCGAACCTAAAGCAGCAACAAAATAAGTATAGGCAGCCCATTGTAAAGCATCTTTTGCTTCTGAATGTTCGTAGTCTCTCGTTAATCTTGAATTATCCAACCAGGCTAAAGCTCTTTTACTTGCATCCACCTCTACAGGTAAAGTAATTAAACTAAATAACGTAATAGCGCCTTGTAAAACAATGAATATCAAAAGCATAGAATTCATTATACTGTGCATACTATAAGCTGCAAAGGCTAAACCTATGGTTAAAAAACTCATTAAGTTACTTGCAATTTGCACAGCAGGTACTAATTTGCTTCGCATAGTTAGCCATTGATATGCTGTTGCATGTTGCACCGCGTGGCCACATTCATGCGCCGCTACAGCTGCGGCAGCTATATTTATACCGTTGTAAACATCGGCACTTAAATTAACTGTTTTATCTGCCGGGTTATAATGATCGGTAAGCCTGCCTTCAACACTCAATACTTTTACATCGTAAATGCCGTTATCTTTCAGCATTTTTTCTGCTATCTCTTTTCCGCTAAGGCCCGATGATAAGCGCTCTTTGGAGTACCTGGCAAATTTTCTTTTTAATATTGAGCTTACTAAAAGCCCTATCACCATAAAAATTATTGCAATTGCCAATAAGCCTAAATCATACATAGTATTATATTTTTACTAAGAGTAGAACAAATCAAATGCCATATATGTTTTCATGTCAAAATAACATTCATCGCCTTTAAATCCTTGTAATAATGACATAGGTACAGCCGCAGAGCCACGAAGGTTTCACAAAGCGCGTTTAATTTCCATTTGTTCGTTGTGCCTTACTTAGTGCACTTAATGTTAAACTAAATTAACAAAGTGGCTTTAGTAAGTTTAATTTTTTTTGGCCTTTGTACTTAAAACTTTCCGCTAGTTTTATTATATAATTAAATTCATAAAAAAATATGGCGGAAAAGCCTTTAATATTAGTAACCAACGATGATGGTATTTTTGCACCCGGTATAAAAGCGCTTGCAAAAATTGCTTCAAAATTTGGAGATATTGTTGTTGTTGCGCCCGATAAGCCACAAAGCGGAATGGGGCATGCTATTACAATTAACGCCACTTTACGTATTCAAAAAACAAATTTTCATAATGCAAGTATTGAATATGCTTGTAGCGGCACACCAGTTGATTGTGTGAAGATGGCAGTAAATCATATTCTTAAAAAACGTCCCGATCTTGTTATTAGTGGGATCAATCACGGTAGTAACAGTTCTATTAACGTAATTTATAGTGGCACCATGAGTGCGGCCATTGAAGGTGCTTTAGAAGGCGCACCAAGCATTGGTTTTAGTTTGTGCGATTATGCTATGGAAGCAGATTTTATGCAAGCTGAAAAATTTATTGAAACAATAATTTCAGAAACTTTAAAAAATAAAATGCCAAAAGGCGTTTGTTTAAACGTAAATATTCCAAAATTAAATGCCGACCAGATAAAAGGAATAAAAGTAGTACGCCAGGCAAAAGCCAATTGGGTGGAACGCTTTGATGAACGTAAAGATCCTTATGGCAGAGAATATTATTGGTTAACCGGCGAGTTCGTTAATTTTGAACCGGAGTCCTTGGATACAGATGAGTGGGCATTGAACAATGGTTACATCTCTGTAGTGCCAACGCAGGCGGATCTTACAGCGCACAGTGTTTTAAAAGATATTAAATTTTAGTTATATGACTTGGATACAACGTTTGGATAATTTTTGGAAAGGACTCATTATTGGATTACTGTTCCCTATGTTTATGTTTTTTTTGTATTGGTTATTTTTTCACAATTATTTAAGTTTCCCAAAAGGCTTTTACCGTTATTTGGTTGGTGGCCAATTATTGAGCAACGTAATAAAAATATGCGGCATTGGTAATTTGCTGTTATTTTATTTTGGATTAAATAAAAAAATGGACAAGTTCAGTAAAGGCATTATTGTTAGCACATTGGCTTATGTAGCACTGGTAGCTTATGTAACCTATTATATGGAACCCGCAAACTATTAAAAATGAAGTATTATTTTTTAACCGGTGAGCCAAGTGGAGACCTTCATGCAAGTAATTGTATGAAAGAGATCATGAAACTGGATGATAAGGCAGACTTTGCTTTTACAGGTGGAGATCTTATGGAAACCCTTACCGGTAAAAAAGCGGCAATACATATTAAGCAAATGGCTTTTATGGGTTTTATCCGTGTGCTTCAAAATATCTTTACTATCCGCAAAAATTTTAAAATTGTAAAAGACGATATTTTAAGATATAAACCTGATCTTTTAGTTTTGGTAGATTATCCTGGTTTTAATTTGCGTATGGCAAAATGGGCGCACGAAAATAATATTAAAACCGATTTTTATATCTCGCCAACCGTTTGGGCCTGGAAAGAGGGCAGGGTAGAGATCATAAAAAAATACGTTAATAAATTATTTGTTATTCTTCCTTTTGAAGAAGCATTTTATAAAAAACATAATTACAAGGCTTATTTTGTTGGCCATCCTTTAATTGATGCTATCGAACAAAAAAAGCCAACATTAAAAAGTAAAGTTGATTTTATAAAAGAGAATGGCTTAACTGAAAAACCAATTATAGCAATCTTACCCGGTAGCCGCGAGCAGGAAATAGAATATATGTTGGGTATTATGATGGAGGTTACTAAAAGCTTTAGTGGTTATCAGTTTGTTGTTGGCGGCTCTACAAATTTGCCGGCAAGTTTTTATGAGAGCTTAAAACAATATAATATCAAAGTTGTGTTTAATCAAACGTATGAGTTAATGAGTTATGCCGAAGCCGGAATTATTAAATCCGGTACTTCTACTTTAGAAAGCGCCTTGTTTAAATTGCCGGAAGTTGTGTGTTATAAAAGCGGTGCTCTGTCTATAAAAATTGCGAAGTTATTGGTAGATGTAAAATATATTAGTTTACCCAATCTTATAATGGATAAGCCTGTGGTAAAAGAGTTAATACAAAATGATCTGAGCGTAAAAGGAATTTCTGATGAGCTTGAAAAATTATTAAATGACAAACCTTATCGCGAAAAAATGATAAGCGATTATATTGAGTTAGAAAAACAATTAGGCGGTCAGGGTGCTTCTAAACGTTTGGCAGAAGCACTTGTAAAAGACGCCATAACAAAGAATTAATTTTGAAACAGAAACTAAAAATAATTATTGGCCTTTTAGTTGGTATAAGTTTATTTACATCCTTCACTACTTTTTACGCACCTGCCGAAAGTTTACAGATCCGCCTTTATACACATCTTAAAATAAACACTATATCTTTAAATGTAGTTAAGGGTACTTATAAATTATTGGCAGATGGCAATCTTATTGCAGAAGGTGGAGATGAATCACAATTTAAATTAATCTTAAAAGGGGATAGCATCCAATTAAATCACAACGAAAAAATAATTGGCAATTTTAAATATTTAAAATTTGTTGGTAGTGAAACAGATGAAATTAAGATCAGGTTGGTTAATCCTGATAGAAAGCCACGCGTGTATCAAAACAATGTTAGTTTTAGTGTGAGTGAAGAATACATTCGCATTATAAACGATGTTATTTTAGATAATTACATTGCCGGTGTTACCGAGGCAGAGGCGGGGTCCCGCTCTAACGTTGAGTTTTATAAAGTACAGGCAATTCTTGCAAGAACATTTGCTTTAGCGCATATTAATAAACACGTTGCCGAAGGTTTTAGTCTTTGCGATCAGGTACATTGCCAGGCGTATTATGGTAAACCAAAAGATGGCAACATTTCAAAAGCTATAGAAGAAACAAAAGGGAAAGTGGTTGTTGACGAGAATTTAAATTTAATTGTTGCAGCCTTTCATAGTAACAGTGGCGGACAAACTGCTAATAGTGAAGATGTTTGGGGCTCGCATACAACTTATTTAAGAAGCATTACCGATACATTTAGTATTAAAATGCCTAACTCCAAATGGGAAAGAAGGATGTTAACGGATGATTGGTTAACCTATTTAAAATTGAAACATAATTTTCCAAGCGATCAACCCGAAGGAAAAGAAGTGGCTTTAAACTTTAAACAGGATCATCGTAAAGTGTTTTTAGAGTGTAGCAATTCAAAAGTACCTTTAAAAAATATTCGCCAGGATCTTCAATTAAAATCAACCTTTTTCAGCATTACTGAAATAAATAAAGACAGTGTTCTGTTTAAAGGAAGAGGTTACGGCCATGGACTTGGTATGTGCCAGGAAGGTGCTATGCGCATGAGTAAATCGGGATACAGTTACACTCAGATCTTAAATTTTTATTACAAGAACATTCAATTGATCGACCTTCATAAATTAAGTTTCTTTAAAGACGAGTAATATTATCCTCAGCGTAGTTGCGGGATATTTGTGAATTAAGCCACTGATTTCGCCGATTCTCGCAGAATATATCCGTGTGATCTGTAAAATCTGCGGTAAAAATGTACTATATTTATATCAATGAAATTAATAAGTAAAGCAAAAACATTCCTTCTATTTTTTACATTGCTTATTAGCAGCTTTAATGTTTTTTCGCAGGATGAAGAAACTGAAAATGAAGATGCTTTTGTAAAAAGAAAAAGTAAATTCTTAACCGGTTTTTATGTTGGATCTTATTTCGCCAATAAATACACCGCCAGTACCTATAACGGTTATGGATTTGACGTGGATGGCAACCGCAATACTTTTTTAAACAGCTACATGTACCAAAAAATTAAAAATGAGTACGGTGGCGGTTACGGGCAATTTGATTATATAGCTGAGGCTATTGGTGTAGATCAGCATCAATGGGAATTTAATGAAAGTGATATGCCTTTTAATATGCATTATAATCCGGCTATTTTAGTAGGTTTTAATTTTAAGTTTCCTGTTAATGCAAGAAGTGCTTTTATATTTAATCTGAATGGCTCTAAATTAAATGTTGATGGTAATTTTACGATCACAACTTTAAAACCACCAAATTCAAATCCGGCAAATAATAATAACATTCAAACATTTGCAATAAGAGGAAGTGAACAACGTTTGCAATTTCAAATGGGTTTTCAAAAGATCTTAGGTGAAGAACTTCAAAAGCTTAATTTTTTTGTGGAAGCAGGCTTTATTGGTACACTTGCTAAGTTTGACAGAAATATGATCTACATTAATAACCTGCAAATAGATCTTACTTACTATGTTAATCAAGCAATTTATCCATCTCCGGGTCCAACACGTAAACCTGTAGGCTTTGGTGTTGGTGCGTTTGCAGGCCTTGGTGCCAATGTAGAAATGAACCCTAAATTTACTTTACAATTGCTTTATTCACCTACTTTTGAAAAAATAAATATTGGTACCAGCCCAACACTTAAATTGCAAAACGGCTTGGGTTTAAGGGTGTATTACAATTTAATTGCTGTAAAAGAAAAATCTGATCCTTTAAAAACGGATTAAAAGTAAATCAGCGGTCTTGCATTTCAAACACAATTATTTTACCTTTAAGAGATGAAACTTCTTCCTGCCAAGCTAATACTCATTTTTTCTTTTCTGATGGTTTACGCGACTTCTAATGCCCAGGAACCGAATATTATTAAGGTCAAAAAAGAATCTGATCTTGTTAAAGTTGTTTTTGATAATGTAGATCTTAAATTAATGGCGGTTGACAGATTCGGTAATCCACGTCAAAACCGGGTTGTTTCTTACAAATTATGGATCAAAGGCAAAGGTGAAACAAAAATGTACCCGGGCTTTAATAATAGTTTAAGTCCTGAAATGATAAAGGAATTAAATAAACTAAAAAAGGCTACTAAAATATTCTTTACTGAGATAAATGTAAAAGAAGAAGATGATCACTCTGTTAAGCTACCGGATGTAATAGATACATGGTTTCCGGATTGTAAGAACTGCGATAATAAGCAAAAAGGGTATTAAAAAAGGATTCAAGACACAAGCCTTAAGGGATTTAAGACCTTTCAGCCATTTAATTACAACTCAAAAAACTGTTCAAGCCATTTTATAGCTTCTTCTTTTTTCTTAAAAAATTTAGCGGGCCGTTCAGGCTTCTTAAGTTTTACATAAACATTCAATAGTATTTTTTGCGCTAAAGAATTAATTACAAGTGCTTCTGCTTTACAATAAGGGTTATTTATGTTCTTTGATGCGTATGAAAGCAGGTCGTTGTCTGAACCTGCTGATGGAGAGGATAAAATAAGCACAGGAAGTTGTTTGCCCGAGAGCTCTTTTTCAAAAGCAACCAGTTGTTTAAAATCCTCAATATTAAAGTTAACATCGTCTTTTATCTCCAAAAGATAATAGTTTGTGTTTACAAAACTCACTTTAAATCTATCGTTTTCTTTAAACATAGCGGTGCTACTTTACTATTTTTTCTTCTAAAAGCTGGTGTAAGAATTTTTTCTCACCATTGTAAACAGCATAAATAAAAGCATCTTTAATGTTATTTTGAAGCACTTTTTCCAATAGTTCCTGCGCTTCGTTAAAGGTTTCGTAATTACCCATGCTAAAGCGTGTAATATAATCGTTATCGGTTTGCCTGATAATTTTCGGCATTCCAATTACATTGTTGTAATTAAAATTCTCATACAATTTATAAGCGCCAATTTGTACTTTATAAAAAAGCCCTTCAATACGCGCGGTTCCAAATTTATTTGAATATGATTTCTTATCAAATCTATCAAACGATAATTTGCTTATCTCATCAACGGAAAGGTTAAGTTCCTGGATCTTCTTATCATATTCGGGGGATGTAAAATCGGCGTAAAGGTTTATCACCATAAATGAATCAATGCCCACGGTATTTAACTCTACAACCTGTTGCGGAAACTGGCTTACCTTTATTACAATTTCATATTCATCATCAACAGGTAAATTCGCTAAAAAATTCCCTGTTAAATTATTTGATGAAATAGTTGTTTTAAATTTCCTGTTCTTTAAAATAGATCCAATTTCTATATCTGCCTGTACGGGTTTGCCATCTATTAATACCAAGCCATCCACCTGTAATAAAGAAATTGGTTTTCCCGGCATACCTGGTTCCACTTTATAAATATCCTGCTGACCTTTGCCACCTTGTTTAAATGACGAATAATAGGCTTTTTTACCATCACCTCTTACAGTGTAAAATTTATCTTCATCTTTTGTATTGATCGGCTGGCCAAGATTATAAGGTTTTTGCCATTTACCGTTCTTTTTATCGCTTCTAAAAACATCATAACCTCCAATGCTATTGCTGTTGTTAGATGAAAAGAATAACGTTTTGCCGTCTGCCGTAACAAAAGGCGCATCTTCATCATATTTGGTATTTATTACGGGACCTAAATTTTTGATATTTCCCCAGGTATTATCTTTTAATTTTTCTGCTTCGTAAAGATCTCTTTTGCCAAGTCCGCCTTTTTTTTCACTTGCAAAAATTATTTTATTTTGATTGGGTATAAAGCAGGCACTACCTTCCCAGGCATTTGTATTTATACCAACCTGGTAAACGGGGCTCGTCCATTTATTACCAATCAAACGACTAATAAACAGATCGCCATTACCGCCACCCATATTTTTGTAAATGATCAATTGCGTGCCGTCAGCACTCACGCTAACAGCAGCATCGTGCAGGTTGGTATTAAGATTATCAATTGGTTTTGGTTCGGTCCATGTGGTATCGTTCTTTAATTTTTTTGAGATAAAAATATCTTCATGAAAAAGTTCAACATTATCTGTATTAGAGATCTTATCTCCTTTCACAACCTGTTTACCACCTTTGGAGCGTGGGCCACGATAGGTAAAGATCATAAAGGACTCATCAGACGGAATTAAGGGACAATATTCGCTGCCGGAAGAATTTATTGGCTTACCAAGATTTTTTACCACTACATTATTTTTTTTGAACTTATTTTCGTTGATCTTTTCGCACCGCATTAATCTGAAGCTAATATCACGAATGAGTTTTGTTTCCTTTATCGTTTTCTTTTCTTCAATATTTAATGCGATCTTATAATTTTCTATAGCTGCATCAATACTGTCATTTTTCTCAAAAGCAAAAGCCAGATTATAATTATAGCCATCTATTGTATAAGCATCGTTCTTTAATTTTAAAATATAACGGATAGCTTTATGACTGCTATCAACATCATACGAATAACAAATGCCCAATAAATAACTAATGTAATTTTGATTTTTATTTTTTTCGAGAATAGAATCAAAAACAGGAAGCGCTTCTAAATAAAGATTTTGTTCAAATTTTATTTTTGCTTTTTCAAGTTTTAAAAGGTCAGGAGGATTTAAACCAAATTTTGCGCTTTCAAAGACAAACACATTTACCTGTGCGATAAATACGTTTATAGAAATGACAGAAAGAAAAAGGAGTATTTTTTTTTTAAATTGCAATGTTAGTTTATACCTATTAAAGTTAGGTAAAAAACTAACATTACAAAATACTTTTTAAAGTTTTTATTGAACTAATTTAAAACCGGCAATAAGCCATAAGTTTTTCCATATTCAAGCATTTGCCCGCTAAAATCTTTAGGATACTCGATCTTAACATCTATAATTTTATCACCTTCCATTACCGGAACCAATTTAGGTTGAATAAAGCCAGCATATGGTGCAATATTTAAGTGCGAATAACGCTCTAATACTTCTTTATGTAAAGTAGGATCTACTTTTACACCATAATTCTCAATAAGGTCGTGGCCCGCTTTATAATCACCCTGTGATTTTACACGCTGGATCTCTCTTAAAAGCTCACCAAATAAAACACGTAGTTTATTGTAATCGTTTACAACAAAATAAGTTTTTCCGTTTTCTGTTTTTTTCTCAATTACGTTTTCTTTAGCACCTTTTTCAAAAGCCCATGCTGCTATCATTTTACGGTTACGCATGTGAGCTTCTTCAATTTCTTTACCGGGTTTAATACGCGATAATTGAACGATCAAGCCTTTAGTAATGTACTCATCATAAGCTGCTTTACCGCACTCTAAATTTGGCATAACACCTAATTCAACCAATTTAGGATCCAGTAAATAATAAAGAGCTACTAAATCTGCACGGCCTTCTTCTAAAGCGCTTGCATAGTTCTTTAAAGTTTCTGCCGGCTGGCCAATTCCTTTTTCAATAACACCGCTTGCGTGGCCAATTACTTCATGCATATCTGTATGTAATTTATCAGCTAACGAAGCGTATTCTTTTACCCGTGCTTTTATTTCATCATTATAATAAAATTCATTTACAACATTTGCGCCTGCGGCCTGGTCGTATGCTTCTACAATATTACCAAGGTTAACAGATTTACTGCCTTTGCTTTCGCGGATCCACTCATTGTTTGGAAGGTTGATACCAATTGGTGTGCTTGGCGATGAATCACCACTTTCAGAAACGGCATTAATTACTTTTGCTGAAATACCTTTTACATTTTTCTTTTTATGCTGTGGTAATAAGGGTGAGTTATCTTCAAACCATTGCGCATTTTTACCGATCATAGCAATACGTTTACTTGCTTCAAAATCTTTAACTGAAACTACTGATTCAAAAGAACCTTTTTTTCCTAATGGATCATGGTACACTTCAATAAAGCCATTCACCACATCAACAGTGCTTGCAGTATCATTTACCCATGCAATATTATATTCATCAAAATCAACAAGGCTTCCTGTTTTATAAAATTTAACCAACTTTTCTAAAGCCACTTTTTGATTGTTGTTTTCAGCAACTGTAACTGCTTTTTCTAACCAATAAACAATTTTTTCAATAGCAGGCGAGTACATGCCACCAACCATCCAGACCTTTTCCACCAGCTTGCCATTTTCTTTTACCAGCTTGCTGTTTAAGCCATACATAGGTTGTTGAGGATTACTTTTATCTACTTGTGTAGTATAAAATTCTTCAGCTTCTTTTTGTGTTACACCTTCGTAAAAATTTACCGCAGATGATTTTACAAGATCTGTTTTAGAATCCAGGCTTACTTTTTTAGAAGCAATTTTTGGATCGAATATCTGATTAGCAATAAAATTTAAGAACTGTGTTTTTGTTTGTCCGCTGGTTAATGGAAGCATTGAAGCATCCAATGAATTAGCTTCTTCAAGAAAAAATTCTTTTGTGCACTCCGGCAATATCTTATCCATATTGTAATGGTGATGAATACCATTACTGAACCAAACACGTTTTGTATACACTAATAATTTTTGATATTGCTCTTCATCAGCCGCAACTTTATGGTTGTTTACGATGGCTTCTAAAGTTTTACGGATAGATAAATTGTATTTATAATTTTGATCGTAAATAATATCGCGGCCGCATAACGCTGCTTCATACAAATAATATAATAATGTCTTTGTTTGTAACGATATATTATCAAAATCCTTTACGTTATAACGTAACACACGCAGATCGGAGAATTGCTCGGTAACATATTCAAATTTCTCTTCGGTTGGTGGCATTATGGATTCAATAGTGTCCTTTTTAGCTTTTGCTTCAAGGTTATTCATTTCGTTGTCTGACGAATGGCATGCGCTTAATGCAAGTGATAAGGCGCCAATTTTAATGTAGTTGTTCATGGTATTTTGAAATAGGGTGTAAGGTTACATTTTATTTACATTTTTTGCAAAAAAAATATACCAAATGCATAGGTAAAAGGTTAAATTTTAATGTCTTTGGGATAGCATATAAAATGCTTTGTTACAGTGGTACTAAGGCTTTGGATATTTAATTGGTCACTGGCCTCGGCTACATCTATTAATTTGCCATTACTCATTAAAATATTGATGTTAAAATTGGTGGCATTGTAGGCGCTATTATTTACAGTATCGGTAAATACAAAATAGGTAGCTTCTTTACGAGTTACTTTGTATTGTTCACAAACTTTTTCGATCAATTTATTTTTCAAAGAAGTAGCAATTGCAGTATTCTGCATTTCTATTTTATACAATTTTCTATCTAATAAATTAGAACAAAGCTTTCTTAAGATCTTATCGTCATTATCGGCCCAAACCTTTATAGACGTTACAATATCGTTATCATCCAGCTTCGAGAACTTATCTAGTAAATTGCTGTCTTTTTCAAAATCACTTTCAGTAAAATTGTTCTTTAAAAATAACTTTAAGGTTGGTGTTCCAAAAAGATCTTTGCCTTGTGCAGAAAGCTCTTTAGCGCGTTTTAAAATATTTACCAATAAGGTTTCTGCGCTTAAAACCGTTTTATGAAGGTAAACCTGCCAGTACATTAAACGGCGTGCAATTAAGAATTTTTCAATACTATAAATGGCTTTATGTTCAACTACTAATTCGTTACGAACAACATTCAACATTTTTATGATCCTGTCGCTGCTAATTACACCTTCACTTACACCCGTAAAAAAACTGTCGCGCTTTAAATAATCAAGGCGGTCCATATCCAACTGCGAGCTTACGAGTTGATGCAAGTATTGTTTTTTGTATTTATCGTTAAAGATCTTAATGGCAAGGCTTAATTTACCTTTAAACTCTTTGTTAAGCTTATCCATAAATAAGCTGCTTAATGTTTCGTGATTAATGCCTTTTACAATACTATGTTCCAACGCGTGTGAGAAAGGCCCATGTCCAATATCATGCAACAAAATGGCAATTAAAACGGCGCATTCTTCTTCTTCGGTAATAACTACATCTTTTTGGCGAAGCGTTAATACAGCTTCCTGCATTAAATGCATGGCACCAATAGCGTGATGAAAGCGGGTATGTAAAGCGCCCGGATAAACCAAATTAGTTAAACCTAATTGTTTTATACGACGTAAGCGTTGAAAATAAGTATGATTTAGCAGATCGTAAATTAATTCGTTTGGTATTGTCACAAAACCATAAATAGGATCGTTAATTATTTTACGTTTGTTTATTGGCATTATGTTTGAGTGACTTAGATTAAAATTCGTTAAATTAAATAATAGAGTTAAATTTAATACGTTATTTGTAATAAAACCAATTAAATGGACAAAATTAAAATTCTTTGGGCTGATGATGAGATAAATCTCCTAAAACCACATATATTATTTTTAAATGATAAAGGCTATGAAGTTATTACTGCTATGAGCGGTGACGAGGCTTTGGATATTGTAAAAGAAAATAAGGGATTGCATGCAGTGCTGTTGGATGAGAATATGCCCGGCCTTTCAGGCTTGGATACCTTATTAAAAATTAAACAGGTTAACAATGATCTGCCGGTTGTGATGATCACCAAAAGTGAGGAAGAACACATTATGAATGAAGCAATTGGGGGAAAAATTGCCGATTATCTCATTAAGCCCGTTAATCCAAATCAAATTTTACTATCACTAAAAAAAGCGTTGGATAATAAACGTTTGGTAAGTGAAAAAACAAATACCGATTACCGTAAAGAGTTTGGCCAGATAGGTATGACCATTAACGACAACCTTAGCTGGCAGGATTGGATAGATATTTACAAACGTATTATTTATTGGGAGTTGGAAATGGATAAGCTGCAGGATAAAAGTATGTTGGATGTTTTAAAGATGCAGAAGTCAGATGCAAATACACAGTTCTTTAAATTTGTAGAAAAGAATTATATCAGCTGGTTAAATGGTAAAAACACCAATCCACCGGTAATGAGTCACACATTATTTAAAAATAAATTTGCTAAAGAATTGGTGAAAGATGAGCCTGTTTTTTTAATTGTTATTGATAATTTGCGATTAGATCAATGGAAAGTTATTCAACCCATTATACAGGATTACTACCAGGTGGCAAGTGAAGAAGCATTCTTTAGTATTTTACCAACGGCTACGCAATACTCCCGTAACGCTATATTCAGTGGTTTGTTGCCAAGCGAGATGGAAAAAATGTTCCCTAATTTTTGGTTGAACGATGAAGAGGAGGGTGGAAAGAATTTACATGAAGAAGCATTTTTACAAGCGCAATTAAAGCGTTTAGGTAAGGATATTAAAATGAGTTATAACAAGATCACTAATTTTAATGCCGGTAAAAAATTATCAGATAACTTAAGTAATTTATTGCAAAATAAATTGAATGTGATCGTTTACAATTTTGTGGATATGTTAAGCCACGCCCGTACCGAAATGGAAGTGATACGTGAATTGGCAGAGAATGAAACATCGTACAGAAGTATTACGTACAGCTGGTTCGAGCATTCGCCGCTTTTTGATATTATTAAACAATTAGCTGATAAAAAAATTAAGATCGTTATAACTACCGATCATGGAACGGTGCATGTAAAAGAACCAACCAAAATTTTAGGCGATAAAAATGTGAATACCAATTTACGATACAAACAAGGTAAAGCCCTTGAATATAATTACAAAGAAGTGTTTGAAATTAAAAACCCTTCTGACGCGTTTTTGCCGGTGCAACATCCAAGCTCGCGTTTTGTATTTGCGAGAGAAGACAGATTTTTTGCTTATCCAAACAACTTTAACCATTACGTAAATTATTATAAAAATACATTTCAGCACGGTGGTGTAAGTCTGGAAGAGATCATTATTCCGTATATTGTTTTAACGGCAAAATAACCGTTATTTTTTATGAATTCTACTTTAGATATAAAAGTACAAGATCAAAGCGAATTGCCTGGTCTTGCCGAATCGATCTTAAGATTATACAAAAATCCAAAGATCATTTTGATTTATGGGCCAATGGGTGCCGGTAAAACTACGCTCATTAAAGAAATTTGCAGGTCTTTAGGCAGTAGCGATAGTTTTAGCAGCCCCACATTCTCAATTGTAAACGAATACAGCTATCCAAACGGAAAAATCTTTCATTTTGACCTTTATCGTCTAAAAAACGCAGAGGAGTTGTTGGATCTTGGTATTGAAGAATACCTTCATTCAGATCAATATTGCATTTTTGAATGGCCCGAAATGGTAGAAAATATGATCAATATCAATTATAAGAAAATTGAGATCGAAGTGAATGAAAATATTCGCTACATTCGCATCATTAAAAAGTAATTAATGCGTCATTTTTATTTTCTTTTGCTTTTCGGGATCTTTTTTAATTCCTTTTCGCAATCTGATTCTTTAAAAAAGGAAAAAAAACAATGGTATGTTACCTGGGGTTATACGCGTGCCTCTTATAGTAAAAGCACACTTCGATTTAAGAACGAATCCAATAAGTTTAACGAATTTACGCAGCAAAATGATAATTATGATTTTGTAGTGTATGATGCTGTAGCTAAAGACAGGCCTGATTTTAATAAGATAAAAGATGTGGTAAATATAACAGTACCGCAATATGTTTTTAGAATTGGCTGCATGTTAAACAATAAATGGGGTGTTGAATTAAATTATGATCATACTAAATATGTAGTTACCGATTGGCAAACCGTGCACGTAAAAGGCCGGGTAAATAATAATTATTTTGACCAGGATACAATTTTAGATCCTTCTAATTTTTTGCATTTTGAACATACTGATGGCGCTAATTTTTGGATGATAAATGCCGTTAGAAAATGGGATCTTTTAAAGCCACGAAAGAATTTTGAAGCATCATTTGTATTTAAACCAGGCGCCGGTGTTGTGATACCAAGAACAGATGTAACCTTGTTTGGCGAGCGTTTAAATAACAATTGGCATGTTGCCGGATGGATAGTAGGAGTAGAGAGTGGTTTAAGAATGGGATTTTTCAGGAATGGCTTTTTTGAATTCACCGGGAAAGGATCGTATGCCGATTACACCGCATGTTTAGTGCTTGGTAAAGGGAATGGTAAAGCAAGGCATCACTTTTTTACCGGACAATTAACGGCTACTTTGGGCGTGAAGTTTGGTTCAGCAACAAAAAAAAGTAGCCACTAATTACCCGAATTTCTTTAATAATTTTCGCCATTGCTTAACTAATATTTAGTGAAATTCTTTTTATTAAATTATTTTAATAAAAATTTAATTCCACTAAACAGTAATTCCACTTATGATAATTCGTGTTATTAGTGGAATTTGTGGCTTAAAAAGTATACTAGATCTTAACAGGTACCATTACAAACGGAAGATCAACAACAGATTGATAATCTTCTCCTGCTTCCAGCATATCATCATCATCATCTTCGTAAACCCAATTAATAGTAACAACACTAGTACCGCCGCGATTTAAAACTTCAAGCTTTTTAAATATATCTAAAATACGTTTTGAAGAGCTTGTATTAAAATAACGCATATTAAATGAGGCCAATGTTTTAGGTTTAGGAGCTGCAATATATGTATCAAGCGCAGCTATTAAAGGCTTGTAAAAATCAACAGAATTTTCAGGAATAGAGCTCCCTGAAATACTTAGTTCTCCTTTTGCAAGATCAAAATATATTGTTGGTGTTTTTTGAGTGCCATCAATTGAATAATTTTCCATAATCAATTTTATTTTTCTTCTTTCTAATTAAATCCTTAAATAATTAATTTGTCCTTAGCGGGAGTTCATAGTCCTTATAAATTTCAAATGTCAGTTAGTTGTGAATTAGAAATTTATAAAGCTCCTAAAATGGAATACTATGAACTCCGGCATTAAGGCAACTACAAGGTATAAAAAAAATATTTAAATTAATAAAGAAAGTTTTTCACAAAAAGAGACCTATCCGATCTTATTTTTTTTCCTCAGGTGTTTTGGCTTCGTTCCCAAAATATATAGGTCTAAAATGCATTTAGTCCTCGAGAAAAATTCTCTTATTTTAATGTAAGTTGCCTTTTGGTTAATTACTTTTTGAGCATTAAATCCAAAGGCTTTTAGGCCAATTTTATTGGCAATAAAAACCGCCCTGGCAGTATGAAATTCCTGCGAAATAACAATTACGCTATCCTGTCCAAATACTTCTTTACATCTCACCATGCTATCAAAAGTACGTAAGCCGGCATAATCCAAAACAAGACAGGAATCGGGAATGCCTTCTTCGGTGAGTGCTTTTTGCATATCCTTTGGTTCGTTATAATTGTTAACGCGGTTATCGCCACTTAGTATTAAATAATTTACTTTACCGGCTTCAAATAATTTTTTTGCTGCAGCAATGCGATAAGAAAAATATAAATTTTTTGTAACGTTTGCCAATAGGCGCGATGTGCCTAAAACAATGCCCACTTTTGTTTTTGGAATGCTATCAACAACTGTATAAAGTTGTGTTTTTGTTGAATAAGCAATTGTCATGTGGCATATTGACAAGATGAGAATAAGTACAACAGTTGAATAAAATAAAAGCTTAAAAGTTTTTCTGAATAAAAAGATCATCTATTATGTTAATAAGAAGATATCACAACAAACAAAAACGCAAAACACAACACTGGCAATGCCATTAGTGGTACCAAATGCAAGATTAACCTTACTAAGATCGTTTGGTTTTACAATAATGTGTTGATAGATCAACATACTGATAAATGCAAGCATGCCAATTAAATAAAGCCAGTTAAAATGTCCATAAAAAAATATAGCTATTACTAAGGATCCGGCCATTAAATGAAAAAATTCTGAAAGACGTAAAGCATTTTTTCTTCCCAAAAACACAGGAATAGATTTTAAGTTCTCGCTTTTATCAAACGCATCATCCTGTAAAGCAAAAATTATATCAAAGCCACTCACCCAAAAAAACACCACTACACCTACTAAAACGGGTAACCAGGCAAACTCTTCGGTTAACGCAATGTATGAGCCAATAGGAGCGAGTCCAAGACCAACGCCCAAAATTAAATGACAAAGTGGTGTAAAACGTTTTGTATAGCTGTAGCCTAAAATTACAAGCAAAGCAACCGGTGATAAATAAAAACATAAACGGTTTATTAAAAATGCCGATACAATAAAACCAATGCAACACACAATTACAAATAACAAAGCGGCATTAGGAGAGATTTTTCCGGCAGGAATTTCGCGTATAACGGTTCGCGGGTTTTTACCATCAAACTTCCTGTCAATATAACGGTTAAAAGCCATGGCTGCACTTCGTGCAAATACCATACACGCTAATACCAAAGCCAATTTTTGCCAGCTAAAAACTGCTTTGCCGGAATGTATTGCCAAACAAAAACCTATAATAGCAAATGGTAAACCAAAAATAGTGTGACTGAATTTTATTAAAGAAAGATATTTGTTTATCGTCGAAAGCATATTGGACTATGTAAGGTGTAAGATGTAAAATGGAAGAGGTGCGAAACATACATTTTCCATATTCCCTTTTACATTTTCCATTATTTGTTTATTTCCCTCTGCCTTGTAAAACAATTAAAACCGTATGCACTAAAATTTTAAAATCAAGCAGCAGGCTCATATTTTCTACATACAAAATGTCAAATTTTAAACGGTCTATCATTTGATCAACATTTTCTGCGTAGCCAAATTTAACTTGTCCCCAACTGGTAATACCCCGGCGTATTTTTTGTAAATGTTTGTAG
>JACDED010000069.1 GCA_013816615.1 Bacteroidota bacterium | reverse complement strand
TGACAGAATTACATTATCTTATATCTCTCTTCAAAACCTTTATTGCCCTGTAAACCGCCGCTGTGAACGAGCATGATCTTTGAATTCATTTTTACTTTTTTCTTTTTAATTAGATCGAAAACAGCGTAAACTAATTTGTTGGTGTAAATATGATCAAGCGGAATATTAAAATCATCTTCAAATTCTTTTTTAAAAGAAATTAATTCAGGATCCATCTTGGCATAACCGTTAAACGAATAATTATTGCTAATACAATTATCTTCAACGCTTTCATTTTGTAATTCTTCATTTCCATTGATCGTAAACTCTTGTTCCGGGAAACAATTTTTCAACTGTTTTTTTGCATCATCTACTAATACATTTTCACCCTTTAAAACGCTTATACCAATTACTTTTTGACCGGGTTTTGCAGAAGCAACAAGTCCTGCATAGGTTGTAGCCGTTCCGCACGCACAAAAAACATAATCATGATCCCATTCAGGCTTCAGGATCTCCATGCAACCTAAAACCCCTTCTTTATTATTTCCTCCTTCAGGAATTAAATAATGTGGCCCGAATTTATTGCTTAAATGTTTTTTGAATTCCACTGTTTCTTTTTTAGCATAGGTTTCCCTATCCACAAAATACAATTGCATTCCTTTTTCTTTTGCTGTTTGCAAAGTAGAATTTAAGATCTCGGTTTGCTCCCCGCGAATAACGCCTATAGAATTTAAACGCGCAACTTTACACGCAGCGGCTGTTGCAGCAATATGATTTGAGAAGGCGCCACCAAATGTAACAACAGTCTTTTGTTCGTCTTGCCTGGCTTTTCTTAGATTTTTTTTAAGCTTGAACCATTTGTTGCCGCTGATCTCGGGATCAATAAGATCAAGGCGTAACACCTCAATATCCAAGTTTTGAAATTGGATCTTATTGATAATTGGTTCGTACTTGATCATTTGTAATTATTTACAACTAAGGCTTCGACTCCGCTCAGCCTGACACTAAACCGTCATTTTAACCCTTTGCCTGACATTATCTAATTAGATTTCTCTTCCCAGATACTTACCAAATGAACAATAGTTTCAGTTGCTTTTTGCATATCAGAAACACTTACCCATTCTTGTTTACTATGAAAAGCGTGTTCGCCTGCATAAATATTAGGACAAGGTAAACCCATAAATGATAAACGCGAACCATCGGTGCCGCCGCGAATGCTTGATAACACAGGTGTTACACCGGTACGTTTAATTGCTTCTAAAGCATGTTCCACCACTTGCGGACAAGTTGCCAAAACATCTTTCATGTTACGGTATTGTTGTACAACAAAAAACTCGTACGAACATTTATCGTAATGCGATAATACTTCAATTGTTATTTGGCGTAATTCTTCTTCCAGCGCTAAAAGTGTTGGCGTATCAAACGCACGGATAATGAATTTAATTTCTACTTCTTCCAAGCCCCCATTAATTGCAGTAGGATGAATAAAAGGTTGTTTCTTTTCCGTTGTTTCCGGTGTTTTACCCAGCGGAATTTTATTTATTATTTGTGCTGCGATCTTTATTGCATGCTGCATCTTGTCTTTTGCAAAACCCGGGTGCGTTGAAAAGCCTTTAATTTTAATACTTACACCATCGGCACTGAATGTTTCGTTCTCAACGTGGCCAAGCGTTTCGCCATCCATCGTATAGCCGAACTCTGCATTTAATTTTTTAATGTTTACTTTATCCGCACCGCGGCCAATTTCTTCATCAGGTGTAAATAATAAACGGATCTTACCATGCTTTACTTCCGGATGCGTCATTAAATAATTTGCAGCATCCATAATTTCGGCTAGTCCTGCTTTATTATCAGCGCCAAGTAAAGTTGTACCATCCGCTGTAACAATATCATTTCCTATCTGACCTGCTAAAGCAGGATGTTCTTTAAATTTAATTACCTGGGTATTATCGTTTGGAAGAACGATATCTTTTCCGTCAAATTTTTTATGAATAACAGGATTTACATTGGTACCGCTGCAATCGGGAGAAGTATCCATATGCGAACAAAAACAAATAGCAGGTACTTTTTTAGTTGTGTTACTTTCTATTGTTGCATACACATAACCATACTCATCCATTTCGGCATTGTTAATACCCATTTGTTTTAATTCTTCCACTAAAACTTTAGCAAGGTTCTTTTGCTTTTCAGTACTGGGGCAAGTTGTTGAATTCGGATCGGATTGAGTATCTATTTTTGCATACTTAACAAAACGATCGGTAACGGTATAAGTGTAATTTTTAAAATCCATATTTTTTTTGCTTAGGACTTTAAAAATACAAATTAAAAGAGGGCTTTGCAATTCGATAAACTGAAAATCTCAGCGTTAACGAAATTTGGAAAAGGATAAATTATTCGATCAAATTAATTTGGGCGTGCCCTCTGGGCCGGGCTGTCGCTACTCGCTCTTTATTCAGCTATCGCTTCATAAAGGAGCTTAAACAGGCCGCTTCATCCCTCACGCAAAATCTGCATGAATAAATTAAATAACAAGAAGAATTAAGCTACTTTTAACTGGCTTAGTTTGGCTTTTTTCAATTTATCCAAAGCGTAATCCATAGTAACGGTAAATTGTTTTACCGGTTTTTCTTCGCTTGGCAACGTATACATAATATCCGTCATGATAGCTTCGCAAAGGCCACGTAAGCCACGGGCACCTAATTTAAATTCAAGCGCTTTATCTACAATTAAATTCAATACCTCTTCATCAATATCCAGCTTAGTGCCTTCCATTTTAAATAATTGTTTGTATTGTTTAATTAATGCATTTCTCGGCTCTGTTAAGATCTGACGTAATGCATTTCTATCTAAAGGTTTTAAATAAGTAAGTACCGGCAAACGGCCAATTAATTCAGGAATTAAACCAAAGGCTTTAAGATCCTGCGGAGAAACATATTGTAATAAATTTCCTTTATCAAACTCTTCTTCATTTACAGAAGAAGCGTAACCTACAGCTTGTGTATTTAAACGCTGTGCTATCTTTTTCTCGATACCATCAAACGCACCACCACAAATAAATAAAATATTTTTTGTGTTAACGGCTATCATTTTTGCATCAGGATGTTTACGTCCTCCTTGCGGCGGAACATTTACAACAGTGCCTTCCAACAACTTCAACATTGCTTGTTGAACACCTTCGCCGCTTACATCACGGGTAATAGATGGATTATCACTTTTACGCGCGATCTTATCTACCTCATCAATAAAAACAATTCCCTTTTCTGCTGCAGCTACATCGTAATCGGCAGCTTGCAATAAACGTGTTAAGATACTCTCCACATCTTCGCCTACATAACCAGCTTCAGTAAGTACGGTAGCATCAGCAATACAAAATGGTACATTCAACATAGTAGCAATTGTGCGCGCTAATAATGTTTTACCTGTTCCGGTCTCTCCAACTAAAATTAAATTTGATTTATCAATTTCAACTTCGTCTTTATTATTTTTTTGAACGTGTGAGATACGTTTAAAATGATTGTAAACAGCAACAGCCAATACTTTTTTAGCATCGTCTTGTCCGATCACATACTCATCTAATTTTTCTTTGATAGCCAATGGCTTTAATAAATTAAGCGATTGTTGAAGTGCTTGCTTTTGCTCGCCCATTGCTTCTTCTTTAATTAAATTAAAAGCCTGGTTAATACAATTATCACAAATATGTCCGTTGATCCCCGCTATAAGGATCTTCGCTTCTTTTTTATCTCTTCCGCACATTGAGCAGCGCAGAGTTGTTTCTTTTGCCATTTTCTTAAATTAAAACAAAACCAGTTTGAGTGTTTTTAAATTACTTTTCAAAATATTTTTTCATGTATGTAAAGTAATGGTCTTTCCATGCTTTTTTATACATCTCGCCCTGGTCGTCAGGAATATTTGTGTGTGTGATCGTTAACAATGTAAATCCATCTTTGTAAGTAAAAAATAATTCGATGGTTGAATCCTCATCCGTTTCTGCAAAATCGGTAGTGCGCCATTTTTGAATTATTCTTTTGTGAGGGAAGATCTCAACATTTGTTCCGGTAATATAGTCGTCCCACGCTGAAAATTTTCCTCCTTCACTTGTACTTGTTTTTGCTTTTGCTCCTCCTGTAAAGTCTGAATGAGTTTTATCATTTAACCATCCTGAAAAAACTTCTTTTGGCTGACAATTTAATTTTACTGATACTTTTATCTTTTCCACTTTAACCTCAACTTTCTTATGCGTGTTTTTTAATGTCTTCTTTTTTATCTTTTAATATCTCAACAACAGCTTCAGCAATTTTGTTTGGAGAAAAACCGCACTCTTCGTATAATTCGCCTTGCTCACCGTGTTCAATAAAATTATCAGGAATTCCTAAGCGCGTTACTTGCGCACTGTAATTATTATCTGCCATAAATTCCAACACAGCACTTCCCATTCCTCCCATTATACATCCATCTTCAACAGTAATTACTTTTTTGTACTTACTAAATACTTCATGCAATAATGCTTCGTCAATTGGTTTCACAAAACGCATGTCGTAATGCGCAGGATCAATACCCTGCTCTTTTAATTTTTCGATTGCAGCTGTAACTAAATTTCCTGCTGTGCCAATGGAAACAATTGCAACTTTATTACCATCTTTTATTTTTCTGCCCTTACCTATTTCAATTTTTTTGAATGGTGTTTTCCAGTCAACCATCACACCCTGGCCGCGGGGATAACGAATACTGAACGGGCCTTTTACTTCATCCAGCTGCGCGGTATACATTAAGTCACGCAATTCTTCCTCGTTCATTGGTGCACTCACGATCATGTTTGGAATGCAACGGAAATAAGCCAGATCAAATGCGCCGTGATGTGTTGGACCATCAGCTCCTGCTAAACCTCCACGATCTAAACAAAAAATTACTTTTAAATTTTGTAAAGCAACATCATGTAATACCTGGTCGTATGCACGTTGCATGAACGATGAGTAAATATTACAATATGGAATTAATCCTTGAGTTGCTAAACCTGCGCTGAATGTTACGGCATGCTGCTCTGCAATACCCACATCAAATGCACGATCAGGCATAGCTTTCATCATAATGTTCAATGAGCAGCCAGATGGCATTGCAGGCGTAATACCCGTGATCTTTAAATTTTTTTCGGCAAGCTCAACCATTGTATGACCAAATACATCCTGGTATTTTGGTGGTTGTGGTGTTTTAGGAACTACTTTTATGATCTCGCCGGTTTCTTTATTGAACAAGCCCGGAGAGTGCCATACTGTTTCATTTCCTTCTTCACTGAATTTATATCCTTTACCTTTTTTGGTAAGAACGTGTAATAATTTTGGACCGGGAATATCTTTAAGATCGGCCAATACTTTTGTTAAGCGCACTACATCATGCCCATCCACCGGACCGAAATAACGAAACTTTAATGATTCAAATAAATTACTTTGTTTAAGTAACGATGTTTTTACCGCGTTCTCAACCTTACTTGCAATCTCTTGCGCGTTAGGACCAAACTTGCTGATCTTACCAAGCAATTCCCAAACTTTATCTTTTGCTTTGTTGTAAGTATGCGAAGTTGTAATGTCGGTTAAATATTCTTTTAATGCGCCAACATTAGGATCAATGCTCATGCAATTATCGTTTAAAACAACTAAGAGATTTGCATTTGTAACACCGGCGTGATTTAAACCTTCAAAGGCCAAACCCGCTGTCATAGATCCATCGCCAATTACAGCGATATGATTTTTATCTTTTAAGTTATTGTATTTGCTGGCAACTGCCATACCAAGGGCAGCACTAATAGAAGTTGATGAGTGGCCAACACCAAATGTATCGAACTCACTTTCGCTGCGTTTGGGAAAACCACTTAGGCCCTTGTAAACACGGTTTGTATGAAAAATATCTCTGCGACCTGTAAGTATTTTATGTCCGTAAGCCTGGTGACCAACGTCCCAAACCAATTGATCGTAAGGTGTATTAAAAATGTAATGTAAAGCAACGGTTAATTCTACAACGCCTAAAGAAGCTCCAAAGTGACCGCCTTTAACCGATACCAGATCGATAATATATTGGCGAAGCTCTGCACTAATTTGTTCTAGCTGTTCTTCTTTTAGTTTTTTTAGATCGGCCGGGGAGTTAATTTTGGCTAATAATTCACCGGGAATAAACCCTGAACCTTTTACAATTTCCATTGACTACAAATATAGAAAAATTATCTAAAAATTTAACGAAAAGCGCTCGTATAAATTGCCAAAAGCCCCTTTAAATTAACGTTTTTTCTATCAATTTGGATTTAAGGCTACTAAAGGTTTAATATTTCTTTAAGTTTTGAATAACCGGTACGGCTCAGGGGAATTTTTGCCCCGTTTTTTAACAAAGCCAGGTTATTGTTTTTATCCAGCGCTTCGATCTTTGTAAGGTAATTTAAATTTAAGATAAACGAACGATGTATACGAACGAATTGCGAAGGATCTAAAACCTCTTCGTAGTAACTCATTGTTTTCTTTTTAAGATAAAACGTTTCGTTATTAAAGATCTTTACATAATCATCGTATGCTTCGATATAGATAATTTGCGTAGTTGGTAAAATTAAAATACTGGTGCCATTTTTTACAACAACACGGTGCGCTTCTTCAGTATGTTTTTTTGAAACAGATTCAAATTGTTCTATCTTTTGGTTTGACGAATGGTTATCAATCCCCCTAACCCCCTTTTCAAAGGGGGAATTAGCAGAGTCTTTTTCCAAGGGGGAATTAGAATCTATAAATTTCTTTACAGCTTTTTCAAATCTTTCCTGGTTGAAGGGTTTTAATAAATAATCTACTGCATTTTGTTCGAATGCTTTTAGTGCATACTCATCAAAAGCTGTTGTAAAGATAACGGACGGCTTTTTCTCTATCAATTCTAAAGTTTCAAAACCATTTATTTTTGGCATTTGAATGTCTAAAAATATTAACGCGGGATTGTGTTGTTGAATAGCTTTAACGGCTTCAAAGCCATCGCCACATTCGGCAACAATTTCTATTTCCTTAAAATTAGCAAGGTATTCTTTTACAATTTGTCTTGCCAATGGCTCATCATCAATTAGTATTACTTTTATCATACCTGTGGTATTAAAATAATGGTTGTAAACAGTGAATTGTTTTTTTCGATCACTAAAAGATCTGTGCGATGATAGATCAATTGCAAACGTTTTTGAATTAACGACAAGCCAAAACCCTCGCCCTTTCTCGATTGTGAAGTACTTTGATCAAAAGGATTTGTTATAACTATTGCCAGTAAATTATTTTTTATTTGCGCGCTTACAGAAATTTCAACTTTATCTAAAACATTATACAAGCCGAATTTAACAGCATTTTCAACAACAGGCTGCAGCAATAAAGCAGGAAGTTTTAGGTTTAAGGTATCTTCATCAATATTAAAATTAACAACCAAACGGTGTCCAAATCTTACTCTTTCTATTTCGAGATAAAGCTTTAATAAATTAATTTCTTCGCTAAAGGGCACATTTTTGTTCTCATCTTTTTTTAATGTTCCTCTTAAAAAATCAGAAAGATTCTGGATCATTTTTCTTGCCTGTTGCGGTTCCGAAACAACCAAAGCATTAATTGAATTTAAACTGTTGAATAAAAAATGAGGTTGTAATTGCTGACGAAGTTTTATTAGCTCGGCTTGTCTCAATGCATTTTCCGCGTCAAACTTCAGATCACTTTTTTGTGCCTGTTTTTTAATAAACTCTAAAAACCAAAGTACAGCCGAAAAGAAAGTGATTTGCAAAAATGCCACAACCACCCGGATAATAAGGGTTTTTGAGAACATGGCCGAAAAATCTGAGCTGTAATACAATTGTGATAAGACGATCTTTTCACAGAAGATTATTCCGAAAATAATTGCAAAAATAAAAATGCAGCGTGTGTAATAATTATTAATAAAAGAGCCGCTGTATTTCTGAACAAAAAAGATAATGGTAATGGCTACCAAGATCAAACTAAGTGAAACACTGGCGTCGATAAACGCAAAACTAAGATCATTAAAGATCTGAAAAATTACAAAGCACTGCAAACCCCACCAGATAATAAACCAGGCAATTAACGCAGTAATTAACTGCATGCGCGAAGGGAGTTTGTCTGTCATTGTACTAATAAAAACTTAAATTCTTTGCCTGGATACCCATTGCTTTTTGCAGCACCGAATTTATAAAGCTTTCTTTTTCTTTCGTTTCAACGGTATTTGAAAATATTTCAACACCATCCGAAAGTTCGTTAATTAAATTCAATTCGCTGGCATCAATAAAACGCCAGTTAACCAATTTATTGTTTGTATTGTAAAAAGAACTTTGAAGGCTCTTACCAAGGCTTTTGGCTTTGTAATACGCCTCTTCTTCATTACTCGCTTTTATTAAGCGGAATTGTTCATCAAATTCTGCTTTTACAGTTGATTCGCTCACATCAATGCTGAAAACCAATTTTACTAAATACCAATTCATACTTTTATTTTTTTAATATTAATTAATAAGAAACTATTTCAATACCTGACATGAAAATATGCCCATTAAGGATCAATGTTTTTTTCTGTTCAAGATCATTTACATTTAATAAGGGGCGTTTATCTTCAATACCTGCAAACACACATTCTATATCCGATTTAATTACCCAATGCGGCGGAACAACCAATTTAACACCGCCAAACTGCTGTTTAATTGTTAATACAGCCTCCGTAGTAATTTCAGCCTGCATTAAATTAATTTTACAACCGCCAAATGTGTTTTTAATTTCTCCACCTTTAAAATCTTTACTGAAAATATTTTTATCTGTACCTGCAAAAATATTGTTTGAAAAAATATAATCTTCGTTACTTCCTGATTGAGATGTTTCACTGGAAAAGCGATTAAAACGATTTTTTCTGTGTCCAAACTTACCATATTCAAGATGTTTATTCCTTGGCTTAAAAATTAAAGCAATACCAATAATAAATAAGATGATAGGAACTTTGTATTGTACAATTGTAAATTCAGGAAATGCATGGCTTGATAAAAATAACGCACCAATTAATATCAACACTAAACCTTTTGCATTACGAAAATTATTTTTTATTAATGAAGTAATTCCTATAACAATTAAAATAATTGGCCAGGTAAAAACCCAATCAGGAATTAAAACTCCCATTTGTTTGAACAAATAAACCAGGCCGGCAATTATTACAAAAATACCCGCAATCACATGCCCCCTCTTTTGCTTTTTTTGCCAGTCGTTAAATTCCGGGTCGTTCTTAAACTGCTCTTCTAAATTTGTCATTTGTATTAAATTTTAATCAAAAGTATAGATAGAATCCATGCCGTAAAACAACAAATCGGTAAATGGAGATTATGGGAGGGTGAACTAAGAAAATATAGGGTAAACGCAAAATAAAAAGCCACAGAACTCGCAAATTACACAGATTTTATAAGTTAATCTGTGTTATCGGCGCAATCTGTGGCTTAGTTTTTAAGGTTTAATTACTTTTTAAGTAAATAACCTTTTTCGAGAGAAACTGTTTCTTTATCGCTTGTTTTTAAAACAATATCTTCTGTAATTTCTTTAAAGCCTTTTTTCTTGATGGATAATTTATAATTACCGCCTTTTAATGTGAAAAAATATTCGCCGTTCTCATTTGTTGTTGTTGATGAAAATTGTGCTCCTGAAGCATCTGATAAAACAATTTCAACATCCGGCAAACCGTAACCTTCGTAACCATCACGCACGGTTCCTTTTAAAATACTAAGCCCGTTGCTTTTTATTTTTTTACCGTCTTTTTCAAGGATAGCATAATCTTTCAGATCGATCTTATAAATATCATTACCACCTAAACCGCCGGCACGCTCACTTGACACATAAGCAAATTTAGCATCAGCACTTATAGTAAGTTGTCCCTCTTTAGCGGGGCTATTGATGGGGTATCCAACATTTGTTGGCTTGCTCCATTTACCGCCTTCTAAAACAGTTTTAAATACATCGTAGCTGCCCATACTGCCGGGGCCATTACTACAGAAAAACAATGTTTTACCATCCGGTGCTAAGAACATACCGGCTTCATCGTAAATAGTGTTGATCTCCGAACCAAGATTTTCAGGCTTGCCCCATTCTTTTTTATTCAAACGTTGAACCATCCAAATATCGCTTCCGCCAAAACCACCGGTTCTTTCGCTGGTGAAAAAATATTTTTTTCCATCGGGTGAAACACAAGCGCCACCTTCCCAATAGCTTGATGCGATTGGTTTACCAATTGGCTCAGGAGTTCTCCATTTACCATTATTAACTTTACTTACAAATACATCACCACCACGAGAGTTTTTATCGTTGATATCGTTCTTATAAATAAAAATTTGTTTTCCGTCAGCCGAAATACTTGTAACAGCATCGTGCGCTTTTGTATTGATTGAGCCCGGAGCTTCAGCCGCTTTACCAAAACCTTTTAATGTTGAGTCGTAATTAGAAATATAAATGTCTTCAAAATAAGTGCCGTCTCCTTCTACATCCACCGCTGCAGAAGTGCTTTCAGGGCGACGTGTTGTAAACACAAGTTTGCTTCCATCGGCAGTGATGCAGGGATTTTTATCATCGAATTTACTATTGATATTATCACCAAGGTTAGTTACCACAACATCTAACGGAGCCGCCAACATTGCTTTTGCATTTTGACATTGTTGTAATAAGGTTCCTGCATCTTCAGAAGATTCTTTATTCTGGCTTGGGGCAGAAGTAAATGCTGTAAATTCTTCTATCGCTTTATCAAAATTGCTTTCAAGCTGGTAGATCTTACCAAGTACTAAATGATTTTCAGGTTTTGCTGTAGCATTAGCTTCAAGACTTTTTAAAAGATATTCTTTTGCCTTATCTATTTGTTTTAAATTATAATAACAAAAACCAATGTAATGCAATACAGAAGGATCTTTTGGATTATTCTTTTCTACTTCGCGATAGGTATTTAAAGCGCTAACAAAATCGCCGCCATACATTTTTTGCTTGGCAACAACCATTTTTGCAGCATCGCCTGCATCTGTAAACACGTTTGTTTTTTTATCCTTTTTGTCTTTTGTTTCAAGCTCTGTTTGAGCAGTTGACACTAGCGAAATCGTAAGGAACAGGAGTAAGAATTTCTTCATAATTATTGATTTGTAACGAAATCTAAAATACAAATAAAATTTTAAGATAGGGTGGTATTTTATAGAAAAGTTTTTATAACTTTAACCTTATGAAAAAAATAAAGCTGCTTGGTATTTGCCTCTTTTTATGTATTTACAGTAAAACTTTCTTTGCACAAACATGGGCAGATGACATAGCTCCCATTTTATATTCTAACTGTACAAGTTGCCACCATACAGGCGGTTTGGCGCCCAATTCATTAATGACGTATACGGATGCTTTTAATTACCGTTTCATGATAAAAAATTATGTTGACGCTAATTATATGCCACCATGGCCGCCTGATGCGCAATACAAGCATTTAGCACATGAGCGTGTACTTTCTCCCTCTGATAAAAGCAAGATTAGCCAATGGGTTTTAGGCGGCGGGGTTCAGGGTAACAGCGCCAATGCGCCTGCACAACCAACTTATACAAATACTGCCACGCAGTTAACTTCTATAGATTATTCAGCAAAAATGCAGAATTATATGGTAAACACATCCACTGATCTTTACCGCTGTTTTGTTATCAATACCAATTTTGCAACCGATAAGTTTGCAGCCGAAATCGAAGTGAAACCAGGAAATCCAGGTATTGTACATCACGTACTGGTGTATGAAGATACAACGGCATTAATTAAACAAAAAGACAGTGCTGATGCGGGCGCCGGTTACGTTTCATTTTTTGGTACCGGCAGCAACGATTCGCGTTTGGTTGGCGAGTGGGTTCCGGGAACTGCACCTATTAAATTTCCAAACATGATGGGTGTGCGTTTAAGAAAAAATACACGTTTGATCTTACAGATCCATTACCCAGCAGGTACTTTTTTAAAACTTGATAGCACGCGTGTAAATATTAAATTTGCTGCTAATACAAGCACTACTACATTTCCACCATTTCGCGAAGTGTATTTGTTACCGATTTTAAGTGAGGGTAATTTAATTAACGGGCCTTTAAGCATTCCTCCAAACGTTGTTAAAACATTTACTGCATCTACAACAGCAACTGTGGCGGCAACTTTACCATTTAACGCGCTTACAATGTTATCTATTTCACCACACATGCATTTGCTAGGCAATAAAATGAAGGTGTTTGGTATTGATGCAGATAATATGGATACGATCCCATTAATAAACATTCCTAAATGGGATTTTAAATGGCAGGGTATTTATAATTTTAGAAATCCAATAAAAGTACCGATCAATAGTACGCTTATTGCGCAATCGGCATACGACAATACAACCAACAACAATTACAACCCTAACTCGCCACCAATACAGGTTAACCAGGGCGAATCGACGTCGGATGAAATGATGCTGGTATTTGCAGCCTTAACTTATTATTTACCGGGTGATGAAAATATTGTAATAGATAATTCGCCAATTGCCGGAATTAAAGACCTGCAAAAAGATATTGTAAACTCGCTTCAATTATATTCGGTTTACCCTAATCCCACAAAGAACCATGCAAAACTAAGTTACTTTGCACCGGATAATTATCTTGCAAAAGCAAAGATCTTTAGCGCAGACGGAAAACTTGTTAAAGAATGGCCATTGAACATTGACAAAGGTTACGGCGATATTAATTTAAACATTGAAGGTTTTGCTAAAGGGCAATATTTTTTAAACATTGAAACAAGATCATTTACAAAGACAAAACAATTTATTATTTATGAATAAGTTTAAAATTTTAGCTCTTGGCTTTATTGCTATTGTACTTTTTTTGAGTTGCGAAAAGAAAGTTGGAAAACTTGCATCAACGTCAACTACAACTACTGGGGCTCCTCCGGCTGGCCTTGTTTGCGATAGTGTTAAATACAACGCTCACATAAAACCAATTATTATGGCAAATTGTGCAGTACCAGGCTGCCACGTTTCCGGATTTTCGAGCGGTGATTTTACAACCTATGCAGGTCTTAACGCAAAGATCACGAATGGTAAATTTAAAGCCAGGGTAATTGATGCAAACCCTGGCCCAATGCCGGCGTCGGGCCAGTTATCACAATCAAAATTAGATAGTATTCAATGTTGGTTAAATAGTGGCGCTCTGAATAATTAAGAGAAAGATTTGATTTATTTTTTAGCCACAGATTTCGCAAATTGGCGCAGATGTAATAAATAAAAACACTCTGTGTAATCAGCGAAATCTGTGGCTTATTTTTTACAACGAAGCCAGTTGTTCTTCAATAGATCTTATTTTATTTAAAGCGTCGCTTTCTTTTTTGCGTTCTACCTCAATTATTTCGGGCTTGGCATTAGCAACAAATTTTTGGTTTGATAATTTTATTTGAACTGATTTCAAAAAGCCTTTGTTGTATTCTAACTCTTTTGCCAAACGTTCTTTTTCTTCATCAACATTTATATTTCCTGTAAGCGGAACAAAAAACTCTGCAGTCAATACCATAAAACTAAAGGCACCATCTACTTTTTCTTTTGTATATGAATAAGAAGAAAGGTTTGCAAGTTTTATAGTCACACTATCAAACCGGCTAAATTGCCCGCCAATCGTTGACTTTTCTTTTACCTCTAATTTTTCTTTTGGAGAAATATTTTTTTGCTGACGGATGTTCTTTACTTTAGATACGATTTCTTTTACAACTTCAAATGCAATCAAAGCTTCTTTATTTTGCGTATTAACCGCCGGCCATTCCGCCACAATAATGCAATCCATTTCTGCACGTTCTTTTATTAAATGCCAGATCTCTTCTGTAATAAATGGCATCCATGGATGCATGATCTTAAGAAGGGATTCTAAATAAATTATTGTTGCATCGTAAGTTGTTTTATCAATTGGTTGTGCTTTGCCGTCAATAAAATCGGGTTTAATAATTTCCAAATACCAGGCGCAAAAATCATCCCAAACTAATTTATAGGTCGTCATCAAAGCATCACTCATCCTGTATTTAGAGTAATGATCATTAATGATCTCTAATTGTTCTGATAAACGGTTTCCAAACCATTCAATGGCAGTTTTACTTGCTTCAGGTTGCGAAACGTTAGTTCCCACTTCAAAACCTTTTATTAAACGGAAAGCATTCCAAACTTTATTGGCAAAATTTCTGCCTTGCTCACAGTAACTTTCATCAAACATTAGATCGTTACCGGCCGGTGAACACAATAACATTCCAACACGCACGCCATCTGCACCATACTTGGTAATTAGCTCTAAAGGATCGGGAGAATTCCCTAACTGCTTGCTCATTTTTCTTCCCAGCTTATCGCGCACAATACCGGTTAAATACACATTATTAAATGGTTTTTGCCCGGTATATTCTTTACCCGCAATGATCATACGTGCTACCCAGAAAAATAAAATTTCGGGTGCCGTTACAAGATCGTTGGTTGGATAATAGTATTTAAGATCTTCGTTTGCGTTGGCCCAGCCTTTTTTAATAATATCCGGATCAAAAACTGTTAAAGGCCACAACCAAGAAGAGAACCAGGTATCAAGAACATCTTCATCTTGTTTAACATTATCAGTCTTTAATAATTTTACAGCTTCTTCTTTCGTTTTACAAACAACTGTATTTCCTTTATCATCATACCAGGCCGGAATTTGTTGCCCCCACCATAACTGGCGACTAATGCACCAATCGTGCACATTTTCCATCCAATGCTTATAGGTATTAATAAATTTTTCGGGAATTAATTTTACATCGTTATTTAAAACAGCTTCTAAAGCAGGCTTGCTAATGTCTTCCATTTTAAGGAACCATTGCATACTTAAACGCGGCTCTATTACTGCATCGGTACGCTCACTATAACCAACTTTATTTTTTATCTCTTCTATCTTCTCAACTAATCCTTGCTCCTGAAGATCTTTAATGATTTGTTTGCGACAAGCAAAACGATCCATACCAACATATGCACCGGCGGCTTCACTAATTTTCCCATCTTGCGTTAAAGCATCAATTACAGGTAATTTATATTTCTGGCCAAGATTAAAGTCATTGATATCGTGAGCCGGTGTTACTTTTAAAGCACCTGTACCAAAGGTAGCGTCAACGTATTCGTCAAAAATAATTGGCACCACTCTATTTACAACAGGTACAATAATATTTTTGCCTTTTAATTTTGTGTAACGCTCATCGTGAGGATTAACGCATACTGCAGTGTCACCCATAATGGTTTCAGGACGGGTAGTTGCAACGGTTATATACTCGTCAGAATTTTCTATCTTATACTTAACATACACTAATTTACTATTGGTCTCTTTATGTATTACCTCTTCATCACTAACAGCAGTAAGGCCTTGCGGATCCCAATTTACCATACGCACACCACGGTAAATTTGCTTCTTATTATAAAGATCAATAAATACATCAATAACAGCGTCGCTTAAAGCAGGTTCCATTGTAAAACGCGTACGACTCCAATCGCAGGAAGCGCCTAAATATTTTAGTTGTTCAAGAATAATACCACCGTATTTCTCTTTCCATACCCAGGCGTGTTTTAAGAATTCTTCACGTGAAAGATCTGCCTTTTTTATTCCCTGGTCGGCCAATAATTTTACAACTTTAGCTTCAGTTGCAATACTGGCATGATCGGTACCCGGTACCCAACAGGCATTAAAGCCCAACATACGTGCGCGACGGATCAATACATCCTGAATTGTATTATTAAGCATATGCCCCATATGCAATACTCCTGTTACGTTTGGCGGCGGTATTACTATTGTATATGCTTTACGGTGATCGGGTGTCGACTTAAAAAAATTCTTCTCTGTCCAGTACGGATACCACTTGCCTTCGGCTTCGCGGGGGTTATATGTCTTTGCTATGTCCATGTTAAAGTATGAAAAAATATTATGTTAAAAATCGCAAAAATACACAAACAATTGGGTTGATGTTATATCTTTATGGCACGATTTATGGTATAAATTTACAACAACAAAAAAACTTTATTATGAAAAAATTAATTTTAACATTAGGATTAGTAGCAGGCTTATCTGCTTTAACTATTGCACAGGATGGACACAGTGCAAATGATGGTCATGGCCATGGAGCGGCAACTACAGAAACTCAACCTACTAGTTTAGCTGATATTAAATTAGATAAAACAACACACGATTACGGTAACCTTAAACAAGGCGAGAACGGTGAGTGTGAGTTCAAATTCACTAACAACGGTAAAGAGCCTTTGGTTATTACTAATTGTATGGGAAGTTGTGGTTGTACAGTACCACAATGCCCTAAAGAACCAATTTTACCTGGTAAAAGCGGTGTTATTAAAGTAAAGTATGATACTCAACGTGTTGGTGGCATTTACAAAACTGTAACTGTTAACTCAAACGCTAAGAGCGGTACTCAAACTTTAACTATTAAAGGTAACATTGAAGCTAAGCCGGTTGAAGAAACTTTCCCACAAAACAGCACTCCTACAGGAGCGCCGGTTGAGAAGAAAGGTTAATACTAAAAATTAATTGCAGTACACATGAAAAAGTTATTTTCTATATTAGCTATGGTATTTGGCTTAAGCCTTGGTTTAAGTGCTCAGGAATCTACCATTCCTAACCCTGACCCTAATGCTCCCGATATTAAATTCGAGAACGAAACATTAGATTATGGTGTTATTGAATTCGATGCTAATGGAATTCGTGAATTTAAATTTACCAATACAGGTAAAACCCCTTTAACTATTACTTCGGTAACAGGTGAGTGTGGTTGTACTGCTACTACTATTGATGGTAAACCAGGTTGGCCACAAGAACCCATCTTACCGGGTAAAAGTGGTGTAATTAAAGTAAAATATGACACCAAGCGCGAAGGTCGTTTTGAAAAGAACGTTACCGTAGCTAGTAATGCGAAATTTGCAACTAAAAAAATTCGTATTAAAGGTGAAATTAAAGCTAAACCAGCTACTGGTGAAAACTAATATTAATACATTTTCAAAAAATCCCCTCGGTTTTACCAAGGGGATTTTTTGTTTAAAGAAGTTGCTATTTTATTTATTGATCATTTCTACATCATCCGCTTTTGCACAAGCAAAAATGGAAATAAAAGATGCTAAAAAAAGTTTTGGCTTTGTAAAAAAAGGAGAGCTTGTAAAACTGGATTATGAAATTACAAATACCGGCAAAGAACCTTTAATTATTACAGATGCCGAAGTAAGCTGCTCCTGCACCACTGTTGATTTTCCCAAACAACCCATTGCGCCCGGACAAACTATAAAAGTGGTTGTGAACTTTGATACAAAAACTGTTTATGACCGGCAAGACAGGGTTGTACTTTTAAAAAGTAACGATCCTAAATCGCCTTCCAAAATAAGATACAAAGGCGTTGTTTTGAAAAAGTAATGGAAAAGGTAAGATGGCAAATGTAAAATGGATTTCTCAACCTCTTACATTCCCTTTTACATATTACATTATCTTAAGTTGCCTGTAAAACTCCGAAACTATTATTGCTGTTGCCATAGCAGCGTTTAAAGACTCTGTACCGTTTGTTTGGTGCGAAGGAATTGTAAGTGGCCTGGTAACTAATTTTAAATTCTCATCACTAATGCCATTGGCTTCGTTACCAATAATTATTAAACCTGCCGTTAATTTACTTTTATAAATGTTTTCGCCGGTTAATACGGCGCCATAAACACTTTCGGCTTTTTGTTTATTTAAGAGTTTGTCTAATTCCGAATAAATTACATTTACCCGCATAAACGCACCCATAGTGGATTGTATCACTTTTGGGTTGTAAAAATCACAGCTTGAAGGCGAACAAAAAACAGTTTTGATCCCATACCAATCGGCTAAACGTAAAATAGTACCAAAATTTCCGGGATCGCGGATATCATCCAAATAAAAAGTAAAATCTTTTTTGAGGTCAATTATATAATTTTCTTCATTAAAATAATTACAAAGCGCAAAAACCTGGTTGGGATTGTTTTGCAGGCTTATTTTTTGTAATTCATCATCCGTAATTTCAAAGATATTGATCGTTAGTTTATTTAATTGTTGGGCATTATTAGAAATAAATTCTTTATTGCCGTATACTTTCGAAACAATTTGAGGCTTATGTGTTAAAACCTCAACAACCGATTTTACCCCCTCAACAAAAAATAATTTTTGATTATCCCTTTGTTTTTTTAAGTGTAAAGATTGTATTTCTTTTATTTGATTTTTACTAAGCATAATTTACCCTAAATTAGCATTTTTATTAAGGGGACTTGAAATTATTTACAAAAATATCTAACAGGCTGAATTTAAAAAAATTCATACTCGTTTTTTTTATTTTTTCTCTTGCAGAGATCTTTATCTCCTGCAACCCTACAAAAAAATTACAGCCCCACGAATACTTGTTGGATAAAGTTGAAATTGTAAATGCAAAAGAAACCAATCAGCCTAAAGAAAACTTTGAAGCATTTTACCGCCAAAAGCCAAATCGTAAATTGGTTAGTAAATTATTCGGAGGAATTCATTTTTTTGTTTGGTGGTATAATCTTTTTGATGAAGAGAAGATCAGGCAAAAAAGAATTGCGCGTAATTTAAAATACGATAAAATAAATTCAGAACGTGTTTTAAAAGCCGAAAAGAAAAATGAAAAACGGATAAAAAAAGGCAAGAAACCTAAAACACCAAAATTAAAAGATAAATCAAATTTACTTTTGGTTGAAAGCATTCGCGATATTGGTGAGCCGGCAGTTATTTTTGATTCTTCTTTAACAGAGCAAACGCGTTTACAATTAGTGAAATTCTTATTCAGTAAAGGTTATTTTAATAACCGCGTTACAGATACGATCGAATTTAATAAAGATTCAAACCGCGTAACCACAAAATACATTCTTTATCCAAAAGCGCCATACATGGTAAACCGCATAACGTATTTAATGGAAGATGAAAAATTGGGGGCAATGTTATTGAAAGACACTGTAAATACTTTACTGAAAGTGGGTATGCAATATGATGCAGCGAAAATACAAGACGAAAGGCAGCGTATTACAGACTTTGCATTAAACAACGGCTATTTTTATTTTGAGAATGCATATGTACATTTTGATGTAGATTCTGGTTACAATAACAACTCTGTGTCTGTTGTTATAAACCTGAAAAAATTTCCAAAGTCGTATAGCGCTTCAAACGATTCTCTTATATACGTTAACCATCCACGGATGAAAGTAGAAAATGTATATATTATTACAGAAGCTGTTTACGGCGACGTGAAAGAAGCAAAGTTTACAGATACATTAAAAACAAAAAGAGACGGAACGGTTTTTTTATTGAATAAAAAACTCGCGTATCGTCAGCCTATCATTATTAACAATACAGATATCTATCGCGGACAATGGTTTAGAAAAGATACCTCCGAACAAACCTATAAACAATTACTGGGCCTCGGTATTTTTAAGAACGTAACAATAAAGTTTTTAAAGAACGAGGATCATTCAAACAGGCTGGATTGTTATATTATTTGTAACCCATTATTAAAACAATCTTTAACTGCCGAAATCGAAGGAACAAATACAAGTGGAAATTTAGGTATTGACGGAAGTGTGGTTTACCAGAATAAGAATTTTTTCAGGGGTGGAGAATTGATAGAACTTAAACTACAAGCGGCAATTTTAGCTCAACGGCAATTAAGCAACGATACAACAACTATTGTAAATTCGGTTGAAGATGCCGTAGATTTAAATCGTTTACAGCGCACTTTTAACACCGTTCAATTTGGCCCGGAATTTACATTTTCGGTACCGCGTGCATTTTTTCCGTTCTCTTTGCTTCCATTTAAAAAAGATATGTTGCCCCGTACTTATGTGAAAACATCTTTAAATTATCAGGCAAGTCCACAATTTAGCAGGGTTATTACAAACATCAATTATGGATTTAGCTTTTTAAGTAATAAGGGCCGGCTTCGACATAATTTCGTTCCTTTTGAAGCGTATCTTGTTCGCGCTAATCTAGCCCAATCCTATATAGACTATCTTCAAAGTTTAAACGATGCTTTTTTATTAAATTCGTTTAGCGATCACATTACAACTTTAAGTAAGTATAGTTTAACCTATACATCAAAAGAAAATTCGAATACAAGCAGAAAAACAGTTCACTATATTAAAGGAACGCTTTCGTCATCAGGAAATATTTTACGCCAGTATTTTAAATCTACAGGTGCTGCAAGCGATACGGCCGGTCGCTATCTTTTATTCGGCATTCCGTTTGCGCAATTTGTAAAAGGTGATGTCGATTATAGGATATATATTCCGGTAAGAACAAAAAGCAGGTTAGTATACCGTGTAGCCGGCGGTATTGGCAGACCACTAAAAAATCTTAATGTATTGCCTTACGAACAAAGTTATTTTAGCGGTGGACCAAACAGCGTAAGGGCATGGCGCGCACGTACTTTAGGCCCGGGCGGATATAATCCAGGCTCAATAGAAACGCGTTATGATAAAATAGGTGATATTTTACTGGAAGGAAATGTTGAATATCGTTTTCACATTATTAAAACATTTAACGGTGCGCTTTTTGTGGATGCAGGAAATGTTTGGCGTTTGAAAAAAGATCCGACAAAACCTAACGGAGAATTTGTAGTTCCTAATTTTGCAGATCAGATCGCAATTGGCGGTGGCATGGGTATAAGATGGGATCTTAGTTTTTTTGTACTCCGCTTTGATCTTGCCGCGCCTTTAAAAGATCCTAAATATCCAATTGGTGATAGATGGACATTTGATAAACAACCATGGAAACAATTAGTTGCTAACTTTGGCATTGGTTATCCATTTTAATTTAACTTAATGAAAGTTGCAGGATTTACAATAATAAGAAATGCTTTAAAGTTCGACTACCCGGTTGTAGAGGCAATAAATTCTATTCTGCCAATTTGTGATAAATTTTTTGTGGGCGTTGGTAACAGTGATGACGGCACACGAAAATTAATTGAAAGTATTGCTTCTGATAAAATAATAATTATTGATACTGTTTGGGATGATAAACTGCGCGAAGGCGGAAAGATCTTATCAATTGAGACCAATAAAGTGTTTGATGCCATTCCAGAAGAGTTTGACTGGTGTTTTTATATCCAGAGTGATGAGTGTGTTCACGAAGCTGATCTTCCAAAAATAAAAAATGCAATGGAGCTTTATGAAGATGATATTGCAGTGGATGGGTTATTATTTGAGTACAAACATTTTTATGGCCATTACAAATACATTGGTATTGGCAGAAGATGGTATAAGAATGAAATTCGCGTCATCAAAAACAACAAGCATATTCGCTCGTATAAAGACGCGCAGGGCTTTAGAACGGATGCCGATAAAAAATTACGTGTTAAAAGAACAGGTGCATTTATTCATCATTACGGCTGGGTAAAGCCACCACAAGCACAACAGGCAAAGCAAGAAAGTTTTCATAAAATGTGGCACGATGACGAATGGATGAAAACAAATATTCCCACCGTTGAAGAATTTGATTACAGCAATATTGATCTATTAGGAGAATACAAAGGATCGCATCCAAAAATATTTGAAGAAAGAATTAAAAAAGCAAACTGGAACTTTATCTATGACAGATCAAAAGTAAAAACCAATTTTAAATACCAGTTTTTATTTTGGATAGAAAAATTAACCGGCTGGCGTATTGGCGAGAATAAAAATTATAAGTTAAACTGAATCCAACAATTCCTGAATAAAATTTTTTTATCTCCGTATGGGTATTAAGTAGGCTTATCTTTTGTGTTTTTTATTAAACTAATTCCCGAAAAAAAGAACACTGCCCCCAAGATCCCGAAGAAAATAATTGCTTTTATATTTCTTGTCTCAGCCCCTCCATTCATGAAAGAGAAGCCGGCATATATAAGACCAATAACGCCTAAAAGTGTTAGAATAATTCCTAGTACACGTTTTTCCATAATTATATTGTTAGTTTGTAATACCCTAACAGTTTAAACAGGAATTTGTTCACAGAGAATTCAAAGTTGGGCTACCGTTACCCCACGGCTGTTAGATACACTTAAAATAATCAAAAGCTTCCAGGCAATCATTACACTTATACAGCGCTTTGCAGGCTGTGCTTCCAAACTGCGAAACCAAATGTGTATTGGTGCTTTTACAACGCGGACAAGTAACATTTTTTGTTTTACCGGTTAAAAAAGATTTATCGTTTGTAGATTCTTCAGGTGGAGCGATTCCGTATTTCTGTAATTTTAATTTTGCTTCTTCGTTTAACCAATCGGTTGTCCATGCAGGATTATAAACGGTATTTATTTTTACAGTTTCAAAACCATTATCTGTTAATTTTTTTCTTACATCATCTTCCATTTGTTTCATGGCCGGGCACCCGCTGTAAGTGGGCGTAATGGTAACTTCAATATCTTTATCAGAAAATTTTACGTCTCTTATTACTCCCAATTCCACAATAGAAATTACAGGAATTTCCGGATCGGGAATTTCAGAAAGTAAAGAGTAAATATTTTCTTTAGTTTGCATTTTTTAAACCACTAAGGCACTAAGCACAAAGGTACACTAAGAAAAAAGAAAATCACCAATAATAGTATTTACAGGTCGAGTTATTTAGGGTCAGCCGTAAAAGTTGGGGAGCAGGGTAAAAATAGTTAGCTTTCGGTTCACTAATCCTTAAAGATATCACA
>JACDED010000186.1 GCA_013816615.1 Bacteroidota bacterium | reverse complement strand
GGTGAACCCAATGTTGTTAATGTACCCGAAAACCTTATAATTATTACTCCTGGAAAAACCGATACGTTTGGGTTGCCAAAAAAAATTCCTGCAAAAGGTAAAACTGTTTTCTGTAAACAACCATTACCTGTTGCAGCTTTACCATCGCGTTTTAAAGATGCAACTATTTGTAATCTTCAATACCTGGATGTTGACCAGGGAATGAATTCGCCTTACGTAAATTGTATCTTAAGTGATAAAAATGGTAACATTTGGTTTGGTACAAAAGGCGGCGTGAGTAGATACGATGGACGCTCGTTTGTACATTATACAGAAAAAGAAGGCTTAAGTAATAATAGTGTTCTTTCAATTTTAGAAGACAAAGCCGGCAATTTATGGTTTGGTACCGAAGGTGGTGGCGCTTGTAGATACGATGGAAAAACATTTACGATTTTTTCTGAAGACGAAGGTTTAAGCAGTAACACGGTTCTATCTATTATTGAAGATAGGAAAGGAAACATCTGGTTTGGTACAAATGGTGGTGGTGCTTGCTGTTATGATGGAACATCATTTACAAATTATACTGAGCAGGAAGGACTTTGTAATAATTCGGTTAGAGGAATTTTAGAGGATAAGAACGGTAACATCTGGTTTGGTACAAATGGCAGTGGTTTAAGTAAGTATGATGGTAAGTCATTTACAACGTATTCAGAGAACGAAGGCTTAAGTAATAACATTGTGTTATCAATGTTTGAAGATAAGGATGGCAATTTATGGTTTGGTGTTGATGAAGGTGGTGTGAATTTATTTGATGGAAAAACATTTAAGCACTATACAGAATTTCAGGGTTTAAGTAACAACAGTGTATTATCTATTTTACAGGATAAATTAGGAAATCTTTGGTTCGGCACATACAGTGGCGGCGTTAATCGTTTTGACGGAAAAACATTTACATGGTTTGCTGAGAAGGAAGGTTTAAGCAATAACTATGTAAAATCAATGTTTGAAGATAACGCCGGTAATTTATGGTTTGGCACTTATGGCGGCGGCGCTAACCGTTACGATGGAAAATTATTTACACATTACACCGGTAAAGAAGGTTTAGGAAGTAATACAGTTCGTTCTATTTTAGAAGATAAGAACGGTAATATTTGGTTTGGAACTTATGGCGATGGTGTAATTAGTTACGATGGTAAAAGCTTTACGCATTATAGTGAGAAGGAAGGTTTAAGCAGTAATTACGTAAAATGTATCTTAACAGATAAAGCCGGTAATTTATGGTTTGGCACAGATGGTGGTGGCGCAATAAAATATGATGGAAAAACATTTTCTAATTATACAGAAGAGCAGGGCTTATGCAGCGATTATATTTTATCATTATTAGAAGACAGTAACGGTAACATTTGGTTTGGCTCTGACGGAAATGGTGCTTCACGTTTTGACGGCACATCGTTTACTACATTTTCTGAATCGGAAGGATTGTGCAATAACACCGTTTTATGCATGTTGCAGGATAATTGCGGTAGCACTATTTGGTTTGGTACCGATGGTGGGGGCGCTTGTCGTTATGATGGAGAATTCTTTAAGTACTACACAAAAAAGCAAGGCTTAAGTAATAATTATGTAAAAACAATTTTCGAAGATAACAGTGGTACGATCTGGTTTGGTACAGATGGTGCAGGCTTATGTTATTTGGATAAGGCATCTTTATGTGCCCGCGATGTTGAGTTCGTAAAACTAACTGAGAAAGAAGGTTTAAGCAACAACACGATTAATTCAATTCTTGAAGATGAAAAAAATAATTTATGGGTAGCAACACAAAATGGTTTGGATTACATTGTACGAACAAAAAGTAAAATCTTAAAAGCAGATTCAAAAGATTCTGTTGAAACTACATCCTACAAGATCCAGGTTTATACAACTGCAAGTGGTTTAAAAGCAAATAACTTTTTCCCCAACAGTGCTTTAATTGATAGTAAAAATCATGCCTGGTGGGGTAATGGAAAAGCTTTAAGCACTTTAGATCTTAATACATTTAAATTATCTTCTCTTGTTCCTTCTATACAATTAAACAGTATTGAATTAGAACAAACCTTCATAGATTTTTATGCTTTACAGGATTCTTTAAAGTCGGGCCATCCAATGATCGTTGGAACGGAGACTAAAAAAAGCCTGGGTAAAGTAAAATTTAATGGCTTGGCCGAATTTTATAATTATCCAAAGGATCTTGAATTACCTTATAACATTAATCACATCACCTTTCATTTTAGTGCTATCGATTGGTCGGCTCCTGATAAATTACAATATCAATATATACTTGAAGGTATAGATAAGGATTGGAGTCCTTCATCAACAGATAATAAAGCACTGTATAGCAGTTTACCTTCTGGGGATTATACATTTAAAGTAAAGGTAATTGGCTTATCACAAAAATGGAGCAATGTATTGGAGTATAAATTTGTGATCGATCCGCCATGGTGGAAAACATGGATAGCTTATTTCTTTTACGTGATAATTTCTATTGGTATTATTTATTTAGTGATCAACTGGCGTACAGCACAATTAAGGGCGCAACAAAAACAACTTGAGCATATTGTTGCTGAAAGAACTGCTGAGGTAGTTGAGCAAAAAGAATTAATAGAAGAAAAACAAAAAGAAATTGTTGATAGTATCAATTACGCGCAACGCATTCAAAAAGCACTTTTGGCCAGCGATCAGTTATTAAATACAAATCTTAAAAATTACTTTTTATTCTTTAAACCAAAAGATATTGTAAGCGGAGATTTTTATTGGGCATCACTATTGGCAAATGGTAATTTTGCCCTATTAACTGCCGATAGTACAGGGCACGGTGTTCCGGGCGCTATGATGAGCATGCTTAATATCTCTTGTATTAACGAAGCCATTAACGAACGTAAGTATACAAGTCCGGCACAAATTTTAAATCATGCACGTCAACGTATCATTCAATCTTTATCGCAGGATGGAAGTTTGGAAGGGGGTAAAGACGGCATGGATTGTAGCTTAGTGATCTTTGATCTAAAAAATAAAAAATTAAATTATGCTTCGGCTAACAACCCGGTTTGGATAGTGCGTAAAGGCGAGAACGGTTATGAGCTTATTGACCTGAAATCAGACAGGATGCCTGTAGGAAAACATGAAAGAGATAATGTACCGTTTAATGAACAAACCATCGATCTTAAAAGCGGTGATATGATCTATACATTAACAGATGGTTTTGCAGATCAGTTTGGCGGTGCTAAAGGAAAGAAATTTAAATACAAACCATTACAGGATTTTTTAATTACGCATGTGAATGACAGCTTAAATGATCAAAAACAAGGATTGGAAAAAGCTTTTCAGAATTGGAGAGGTAGTTTAGAACAGGTAGACGATGTTTGCATTATTGGTGTAAGAATAGAATAATTAGATTTATGAATAAAATTTTATTGAAAGCAGTTATTTGTTTCATAGTATGTGGAATAAATAATTCCGTTTTTTCTCAGAATAAAAAAGAAGATAGTTTACTTATTGTCTTAAAAACTCAAAAGGATACGGCATCTATCCGTACACTTTTAAAACTTGCCTCACTACATTTTAGAGATACAACAAATGAAGCAACAAAGTATTTAAATAAAGCCTATACTATTTCAAAAGCTTCTGGCGACAAAAAATATCTTGGTGATTATTTTACTTCTCTTGGAACTTATAAAGAAAAACAGGGCGATCCTGATGCTGCGGTTGATAATTATAAGAATGCGCTTATTATGTATAAAGCATCGCGTTATTTTCCCGGGCAAATAAATGCCTTATACAAAAATGCAATTTGTCACGCCATGAACGGTAAGATACGTTTGGCTATTCCAATATTTGAAGAGTGTATAAAAAAAGCGAAAGAATCTGAAAATGTAAAAGAAGAAGCTAGTAACGTATATAACCTGGGTTATTCTTATCATAGTTTAGGGGAAAACAGCCTTGCTATACCTTATTTTAAAGAGTCGCTTGAATTGTATACAAGTCTTAATGATTCAAATAGTATTGCCAGGCTTAATAATGCGCTTGGTACTGCCTATAACGGCATGAGTGATTTTGAAAATGCTATTGCCTCTTATATAACCTCAAAAAAAATGTATGAAAAACTGGGAAGACAAAAAGACATTGCCGGCTGTATTGTAAATATGGGTTTAATATACGATGCCATGCACAATGAAAATAAAGCACTTTCATATTTTTATGAAGCGGAAAAAATTCTTGAGACCATACAAAATAAAGATTACCTGGCTAATGTAAGGCACAGCATTGGAACTATTTTATTAAGACGAAAACAGTATGACAAGGCTCTTGAAAAATATACCCAGTCTAAAAAAGCATTTTTAGAACTGGATAATACGAATCATTACGCCGATTGTATATTATCCATGAGCGAGATCTATTTTATAAAAGGTAAAAAAGATAAAGCATTGGAATTAATATTAGAAGGTCTTAAAATTAAAAGAGATCTTGAAGAACAGGAAGGCGTGTGTTTAGGGCTTATACAATTAGGTGATTTTTACCAACAAACAGGTAAAACAAAACAGGCCTTAGAAAGTTACGAAGAAGTTGTGGAGATAGCTAAGAAGATAGGAAGCAGGAGTGCGGAAGTAAATGCTATGAAAAAGCTTGCAGATCTTAATACTGAGCTAGGTAATTATAAACTGGCAAATGAATATTTATCAAATTATTCCAGTCTGAAAGATTCTATTTTTAAATCAGAAAACACTTCAAAAATAGCAGAGATGGAAGCTATTTATAAAACAGATAAACAGGCCGGTGAAATTAATATGTTGAATGAACAGAAAAAAGTTCAGGAAAATCAATTTAAGATAAATAACATGCAACGCAATATGTTATTGGGTGGAGTAGTGGTATTATTTATAATTGCCTTTTTGATCTTTAACCGTTACCGTTTAAAACAACGTTCAAATCTCGAACTGCAATCTGCTTATAACGAGATACAGGTTAACCGTGATGAGATCGCTTTACAGAAAAAAGAAATAATGGATAGCATTCATTATGCAAAAAGAATTCAGGAAGCTATTTTACCAACTCCCGGAATGCTGAATAGTTTTTTCACAGAGCACTTTGTATTTTATCAACCTAAAGATGTTGTAAGTGGAGATCTATATTGGTTCTCGCAGGTAAAAAATACAATTATGCTGGCAGCGGTGGATTGCACTGGTCACGGAGTTCCGGGTGCTTTTATGAGTGTGATCGGTGTTGATCATTTAAATCATTTGGTAAACGATAAACAAATTACCGATCCGGCTCAGGTATTAACTGAATTGGATCATGGAATTCTTTCTTCTTTTGGAAAAGATAGTTCAGAAAAAAGTATCCAGGATGGAATGGATATGGCTTTATGCGCTATTGATCTGGATACAAATATTCTTAGTTTTTCAGGCGCACACAGGCCTTTAATACATGTAAGAAATAATGTGATTACAGAGCTTAAGCCTACCAAAGCAAGTATTGGTGGTTACCTGAGCGATAAAAAAACATTTTTTAATGATAGTTTGCAATTGCAAAAAGGCGATTGTATTTATATGTTCACAGATGGATATGCGGATCAGTTTGGCGGACCAAGAGGGAAGAAATTCAAGTACAAACAATTGCTCGATCTTATTTTGAATAACGTAAACGATTCAATGGAAATGCAGAAACAAAAACTTACCTCTGCTTTTGATAACTGGAAAGCCTGGCCTGTTGCCGGTAGCTTGCAACGGGAGCTGGAGCAGGTGGACGATGTTTGTGTTATAGGCGTTAGAGTATAACACAAACGAGTCAGTTTATGCTGAGCTTGTCGAAGCAATGTTTGTGTTATTGGTGTAAGAGTTTAAAAAATTAACAATAAAATAAATTATATTTGTTCAGGAATAATTAATTAAAATGAAAAAGATCCTTCTTCTATCACTCATAATTTTAAGTTTTACAACCTGTAAAAAAAAGAAAATTAAAACTCAGGCAGAGTTAGACGAAAAAATAATTACCAGTTATATTGCTGATAATAATTTAAACGCAACAGCAACCGGTAGTGGATTGTATTATGTAATTTCAGTTCAGGGAACCGGTGCGCAACCCAAG